>CAZGIV010000129.1:0-7281 GCA_964526175.1 uncultured Thermoplasmatales archaeon
GCTTCGCCAAGCGGCAACGCGCATCTGAACTGACCGAGCAGGTCCCTGAATTCAACTCCGGTATCGGAGATGGTGATATTCCCGTCAAGCAACCCTGAAGCGTTGTAGAGACCGAGGTTCTGATGGTCCAGTTTGGTGATGAACACGAGATAGGAGCTAGTATCATTCAAACCGTAATCTGATGGCGGGTGATTCTGCAGCACAGTCTTCGTGGTGTTGCTAAGTGTGATTTCCTCCTTTAACCCAGTGTTGTCATAGCTCCAGGTGACATCCGCTCCGGTGAACACACCAGGATAGGTTATAGAATAATCATTAGGTTGTCCTTGGCTGCTCTGCACGCTCTGCAGATACTCGTACGCCCAGTCGCTCTCTGGATCAACATAACCGACTCCCACCAATTTACTTCTGATGGCATGGACCGTTGGATCACCGGATCGGTTGTATGTGAATGCCACCGGCCATCCTTGCTGGGCGTTGGATTTGAAATACACGCCATATAACCCCTGACTGTTCCCGATGCGATAACCGTAATTGTACGCAGGATGATCCTCCTGGAGTTGGCTAAGGGTGTTGTTGATGGGTGTCCAAGTGCCATTCTTGTCCTGATAGTTCATTGGTCCCGTGGAGGCTTCCAGGATGTTTTCCCCAGAGGAGGCGTTGTAGTAGGTGTTCCAGGTGAGACCCCGGTCAACCAGGATATAGTCTTCTGGCGGGTTTGGCGGATCCGTGATGTTGATATACTCATCTCCCGTGTAGCTGTCCTGGATGGTGGCGATACAGATCGTCGCCTCAGCGGAGACATGAAAATGATGACCGCTGCTGCTATTACTGTTGTTCGCGTCATCCACTGCCCAAACCGTGTAATTGTACTGCCCGGCAAGCCACGTATCATTGAACACAAAGTGATAGGTGGTATTCGAAACCAGTGTCATCGTGTAATTGTTTGAGTTCACAGAATCAGGGGGTGTTATCTGAACGGTCACCAGGTCAACGCCGCTGTCGTTATCAGTGACATCCGCGGTGATCGTCACGGGATACCCGAACCCGAGGGTGTGCGAAGAGGCGTTGACATCCGTGATCACCGGAGGAACGGTATCAATGAGGATCTGGCGTGTCTCCATGGTACTCTGGTTCCCTGAGGTGTCGATCGCATGCGCATAATAAGTATAGGTACCATCGGACAGCCCGGTGAAATTACGGTACAACCGATGGACTCCGTTGTTGTATGAGGCGTTAATCTCCTCCCAACTCAACGCCCGGTCGTACAATTGCAGTTCATCAAGCGCACCATCAAAGTAACACCAGTTTGATTCATGCCCATCGTATGCGATCGTAGTAGACTGCGTATTTGAGATGTTTTTTGCGACGAGTGCCCATGTATATGCATCCTCTTCGCCGTCAACATAGACGTAGTAATGCCCGGAACGGCAGACATAGGCGATATGATGCCAGGTGTTATCGGTCACATCAACAGTTCCTTGTAATGTGATGTCATTTCCTTTGGATTGTGAAACAATGAGATAGGGGTTGTTTATGACGCCGAATCCGTAGCCTTTCCAGTCTTCTGACGCCGGGCTGTTGGTCAGGATCATCGCTTTATTTTCATACAAGGTGGTATGGCTTTTCTCCCAGGCCATGAACGTGAAATCACCGGTGCCGAGATCCAGACTATCGTTGGTGCCGACATCAAGATAATCATCCGAGCCGTCGAACCACACGGCGTCCCCGTATTTCCCGGGTACGATATTTTCTCTGGTGGTCATGTCGTTTTGGAACGAAGCGAAGTTCTCATAGGTGGAGTTATCATGGACTCCGGTGTCGTTATAGTATTCAGCGGACCAATATCCCTTGAGGCAATGGTTCCAGTCGATGAACGCGGAGGTATTCAGCGGATCAAGGACGGTTACGTTAAGGTTGACCCAGTTGTCATTGGAGCTGGTGTTATCCGCAGGTGTTGCCAGCGAATAGAAAAGTGCCGGGGCGGTAGGGATGGTGAAGTTATACCCGGTGCTGGAATTCGTGTTGTTTTCATAGTCGGTCACCCAGATCGTGTAGTTGTACTGACCGGCTTGCATCGTATCATTAAAAAGATACCAATATGTGCCGTTGACGAAATGATTCATTGTGTAATTCCCATGAGTATTATTGGGATACGTGATGTTCACCATGGAATAATTGATGCCACTACCGATTTCCGTATCATTGAATGAACCTACGATCATGGTTTCAAACCATCGATCCTTCAGATTTATACCATCACGCACGTGGAGAATTTCAGGGGGGGTCTCATCAAGGAAAACAAGTATCTGTTGATAAACGACATCTGAATTCGATTGGTTGTCTGTTACCGTGAGCGAGACATTATATAACCCCTCCTGAGTGAATGCGTGTGTCGTATTCCTGTCATAAGAGATCGTACTGTCATTGAAATCCCATATCCATGTCGTCATTTGATATCCACTTGCAACAGAAGAGGTATCTGTAAATGTAATGTTTTCATCGATTTCAGCAAAAGGCGATGGAACGCTTACGTTGAAGCTGGCGCTTAAATTCACGACAGAGACATTCACGGAAAATTCTACAGAATTTCCATCATTATCCGTGACATTCAAAATCACCGGATAGACTCCAGTCTCCTCAAACGAATAATTAACGGTTTTTTGTTGTGATGTGTATCGTTCATGATTGAATGTCCAATTATAAATATAGGGTGCGGTACCTCCGAATACGACAGCATCGTAAATCGAATCTATTTGCTGAATGGATGACAACTCCATGGCGGACTGAGCACTTACCGCGGATGAAAAAGAGGTGCACGACATGCTAAAATCAGTCAGAAAACGGACATATACTTCGAATGGTTCTGACCAGTCACTCCATTCGCTATATCGATTCCAGGTCTCGGGGCCATCAAAGAGATAACGATAATCATCTCGTGCACGCACCTGAATAGTCCATGTTCCCCGACTATCATAAGTATAATTTGCTGTACAATTCTCACCAGAGGCTATTGGTCCGACTGTAGTATTAATATCGAGGGGTACATACCATTCCCACTGGTACTGCATTTGGTCCTGGTTCATATCAACCGCGGATGTGGTAAAATTCGCTGAGGCATCTATTTTCACTCGTGAAGGACCCGTGATGTCATTGGGTTTATTTATGATACTGTTATTCCGTGGGGTGAGAGTCACGTAACCTGTCTGGGTGTCAGTATCATTGTACACTTGTGTATTCAATGCGATATCGTTAATCCTGCCGGTTGAATTCAGTAGGTTAAGCGTGAGGAAATAATTTCCAGGTATAGCTCCCGTTGAGGCAGGTGGTAACGTAACAATCAGCGTTTCTTGGGTTCCCCCGGAGGTGACATTAAAATCAAAGTTCTTCCAGAACACGTCGGTACCCGACGGCCAGTTTTTTAAGGTCGCATTCACTCTGATTCGGTCCTGTGGGAGCGACGATGTCACCGATACAGTGACATTGATTGAATCATTATCGTCATCAGCATCGTAGGGAGAATCCTCTGCGGTATAGGTGGCTGGTTCGTTAAACCAGCAATCAGGGTTGACCATGAAATATTTTACCAGACCTAATGATAATCTTGCAGTGGCGTTAACATCATCTCGATCAATATTTTTCATGCTGTCGCCCTCGATGTAATTATTTCCCGCCCTGTGCCAGTGATCCCATCGTCTGTCCTCGTCTTTTCCCAGGTGAAGTGATGTACAACTTAAATCTGATTGATCAACTGTCCCTTGTTCAGAACCGGAACTTAGATCTTCTCCTGTATGTTTAACGATTTTATCTGCTGGATACCCACTGTCTTTGATAATTTCGTCTAGAATCTTGTCAAAATTTGGAATAGGATTCTTAGTATCATTGTATTCAAGACAGAGTTTACAATCCTCTTGATCAAAACCGAGCTGGTCGTGTATCAGCCAATACTTAATGGTCTGATTAGAATGGTTATCACAATGGAATCTGGCTCCATGGAAACCGTATTCCTCCGCGGTTGTGAAAAGGAAGGTAAGGTTGTATTTCGGTTTGACGGAGGGATGATCCTTGAAATATTTCGCGATACCGAGTACGATCGCAGTCCCAACCCCGGAGTCCCCAGGCGTCTGCCCCCACATCCCATCATATCTGTTTGAAATAATCGCGATGGCGTCATCAGGGCTTTTGTCAATGGTTATATTCCCATATATATTTTCTCCAATGGCACCAGGATTAGTTTCGTTTTCTTCTAAATAAGTCTGGTTAACAAATCCTGATAAGGTAAAATTATCACAGTTATCTCGTAAGTATTGTCCAACTGATTGATTCACACATATAATAGATTTAGGAAGAAAAATTTTCCTACTTTGAGTATTCATCGACCACATAAAATGATAATCGTCAGAATCATAGAGAATAATTCCTCGGCAGCATGGATGAACAAGTAACGCATATGATTTTAATTGTAGACATGTTAAATAAGTTTGAAAACCAGGATTCGATTTCGGTAAGTTAAGAAATGGAATAATGTCCCAGTGGAGTACTAAATAGTAGAATAAATTTTTAAAGATATTCCTAATTTCTGTCAACCGTAAAAATTCGTTGTAATCTGGAATTCTGTCAATAACAACAAACGGTTCTCGAAGAATGTCTGGATCATACGTAAATGTTAATTTTCTTGATAGGCTTCGTACATTGTCAACAACGACTATATAGTTTTCAAGGAGATTTTTAACATTGTCTCCACCATCAGAATAAATCAAGATTACGGGATAGGAGCAATTGGATGCATTCGCGATTCTTGGATTTCCGGAATCTATGATAATAACGCCTGAGGCATCAGTGATATTTTCTAGTTTCTCCTGAACTCCGCTCACATCATCGAGCAAAAAAACCTGTAAAAATTGTTCATCTGGAGATGGTATAGAACCATTCTCTGGTAAATAGGTAACATTGCCGATTAATGGTAAATAATTGTCGTTTAAGAATTCAAAATCTGAAATTTGAATAGTTCTTTCAAAATCTCCCCAAATAGGCCAGAATCTCGTCATATTCATAGGTTTGATTTCAGCATCACTAAAGGAATATTTATAAGTCCAAAAAAATTTAATAAATTTTTTTACGGCTATCGGGAACATTTCTTTTTTTGGGATGGGGTTCTCATATGGGTAAGTTGAGCCATAGATTGAATTGACGGTTAATGAAAAATCGGAGACATTAATAATCGAAGAATAATTTCTACAAGTCTCATTTATATATCGTAATTGTTCAGTTTTAACATCCTGTAGACTTAAGTTATCCCTCATTTCAGGTTTTAATATATTATCTACTGTATATATTCCCCCCAGGGATCCGAAACTCCTGCCCTTCGGAATATCTGTAAGATCGTAAGCTTCGTAAGTTACATTTGAAATGTTTCCTAATTTAGTCCAGATGTAATCCATATCAAGCCCCATTTCCTCTTTGGATTCTTCTTCAGGATACGCGACTACATTGGTTTTTTCCGGGATTATTAGTATAGTCAGTACACTTGTTATCAGTAGCATTATACAAATTAATATTCCAACGATTTTTTTCCTCATAAATATTCCTCCGGGTCTTCTAAATGAGAAATTATTTTAAAAAGCTACTGATTTATTCAAAAAAATAAGTATTTTAAAGAAAATTATAAAATTTCTTTTAATTTTTGGGAAAAAATCACGTATTGAACCCAGATAAAAGAATATTCAAATATAATATCGTTACATTTGTCCCATTTTTTGTCATCTATAATGGTCTAATGTGTTATATAAAACAGAAAAAATATTTATTTTCTGGCAAAATCTAATAAAGTCTCTTTGTATTAATATTTCTTAGGGTGAATTTTGACTATGCCAAATAAATGGAATAATAGTAGTGTTGTTTTCCTCGTTATCATCTTTTTGATTCTAATGACAAACTTGCCGTTGTTACAAGGATCCACATCAAACGAACCTCAGTCCTATGCGATAAATAAAACTTCTAATGAAACATATGAGCAATATATCCGCAGGCCATATGATCCTTCAGAACTGACGACATTGGGACATTATGAGCAGAAAGAACAGCAATTTTTTGTTGATCCTTCTGTTAATGTAACCATGAGGTATGAGATACTTGATAATAGTCCCAATGGCCTTATGGATTCCGCGTGGCCCATGTACTGCCATGATACTCGTCATACAGGGCGAAGTCCGTATTCAACGGTGAATGCAACGGGTGTCGTAAAGTGGAGAACCGCAACCATTGGACCTATATATGGTGGTTCAGCCATTGATAGCAATGGTATCATTTATGTTGGTTCATATGAACTGAACGCAGTGTATCCAAATGGAACTGTGAAATGGAAATATAATGTCGGACATTCTATTGTATGTACTCCTGCTATTGATGAAAACGGTACGATTTACTTTGGTGCAATTTATGGTAATGGGAAACTCTATGCAATGAATCCGAATGGAACTGTCAAATGGACGTACCCAACAGGGGGGAATTTAGATTCTTCACCAGTGATTGGAAACGATGGAACTATTTACGTTGGGAGTGGGAGTAAAACCATTCATGCGATTTATCCGAATGGCACCAGGAAATGGGTGTTTAACACAGATCATGTGGTGCTGTCTTCTCCAGCGATAGGACCAGATGGAACCATTTATTGTGGTTCTCATGATACCTATCTCTATGCATTGTATCCAAACAATGGAACCTTGAAATGGAAATATAAGACAGGCGATTGGATACGGGTCAGCCCCTGTATCGGTGATGACGGGACGATTTATGTGGTTTCATTTGATTGTAATCTTCATGCGGTGAATCCCAATGGGACAATGAAGTGGAAAACGTATTTAGGTCAAGCAGGTACATCACCAACCATCGGATTGGATGGTACTATCTACTGTGGATATCGTGAGCTTTATGCGATTAATCCTTGGAATGGTTCTGTGAAATGGGTGTATGATGTCCCTGGGACTGTTGGGGGTGGGACACCCTGCAGTTCCATTGATGGCACCATTTATTTGGGGACATTTGAAGGTGGGTATATTATCGCAGTTAATCCCGATGGAACAGAGCAATGGCGGAAATCCATTGGTTATACTGATTCCCCACCAGCGATAAGTGCTGATGGAACCGTGTACATCGGTTCGCGTGAGGAATGGTTGTATGCATTTGGGAAAGGACCACTCTGGGTCGAGGCCAACGGTCCGTATAAGGGATATGCTCATTCATCCATATCGTTCTCTGGTACTATCTATGGTGGTGTCCTTCCGT
>CAZGIV010000130.1:0-7255 GCA_964526175.1 uncultured Thermoplasmatales archaeon
CATTATTACCACACTTAGTCCAAGCTATTTTACATCATTTATCAAATCTTCAACATGGCCTTTGGAAGGCAAAGTGAAACAGAATTCCGCTCCTTTATCAACCTCTCCGTTAGCCCATATAGTTCCGCCATGTTTGGATATTATCCTTTTCACGGTTGTAAGACCTATTCCGGTACCCGTGAACCTTTCATCCGTTTGGAGCCGCTGGAAAGCCTTGAACAATTTATCCTTATATTTCATATCAAAACCTATACCGTTATCTTTGACATAAAATTGAATATGATCCTCTTTCTGCTCACGTCCAATCTCAATTCGAGCCTTTTTCCGATCGATAGTGAATTTAACTGCATTTTGAAGAAGATTAGAAAAAACAACCTTTAGCATTTCTTTATCTGCTTCAACGTCCCCTAATGGAGTAACAATAAATTCAATGTCTCGGTCTAGTTCAACATCACGATACGCCTTTACAAGACCATTAACGATATCTTCAACATTTATCTTCTCGTATTTTATCTCACTCCTGGTGGCTCTTGAGAAACTGAGGAGATCATCGATTAATTGACCCATTTTTTTAGCTCCTTCACTAATTCGATCGAGATAATGTCGCATCTCCTCGCTAACTTTATATCCCTGTGTATCTATTAGCACTTGGGCAAAACCGCTTATAGCCCGAAGTGGTGCACGAAGATCATGAGAGACAGAATATGCAAAACTGTCCAAATGTTCGTTAATCATCTCAAGTTCCTTTGTACGTGTTTTGATTTTTTGATACGCTTCATTAAGTTTATGTTCCATCTGTTTGCGCTCGGTGATGTCCCGGATATCGCAACGGATCACCTTCCGGTGGTCCACTTCATAGACGTTGCTGATGAACTCCACCTCGATTCGCCGTCCGTCGACTGTTTTCAGCGACAAATCCTCGTAGTGGATGTATTCCTGTTGTTGTAATTCCATGAATTTGTCTTTGTTGGTGACGATATCCTTGAGAAACCCCATTTCCAAGATTGACTTTCCAAGGAACTGTTCTTTTGAGTAACCTGATATCTCTATCAAGAACGGATTCACGTCTACGATAATCCCGGTCTCGGCATCGAGGATCATAATTCCGTCTTTCGCCGACTCAAAGAGCCGACGATATCGGACCTCCGAAGCGCTCAGCACCTCCACCTGCTTACGTTCTGTTATGTCTTCAATGGCGAGCAGGATCATTTCGGTCTTGTTTGTCTTTCCATATATCCGTCGGGCGTTCAGGAACAATATTCGTTTGCCAAGATGAGGGAAATCATACTCAATCTCAAAGTTGTCGAAAGAAGTGTTCTTGGGTAGAATCTCCTCTAAAAGCTCTCGTAACTTTGGAATATTCCATTGCTGAGCACCTATGTCGTAGACCAATTTTCCTTCGGTTTCCTCGGGTTTCGTTTTGAAGGTCTGGTAGAAAGAACGATTGGCTGAGACTACTTTTAGGTCGGCATCAAGCACTATTAAAGGTTCTCGGATTGTATCCACAATGCTTTCAGCGTATAGACGAGCATTCTGAACTTTTCGTTCTATCTGTTCGATATCAGTGACATTCTGCATTACATCCCTACCCTAAACATTTTGACAACAAATTCTCCACTAAATAGAAACACTAATTTATTGCTCATATAGTATCCCCTCAAAGTAGGATAAATACGTAATTTTTTACAATTACTAACGTAATTGCCATACGTGAATAATTTTTTAAGTATATAATATCTATGCAAGAAATGAAGTTTATTCGTTCTAAAAAAAACAAACGATTTCTAATCTTTATACGTGCAAGCTTGATAGATTATGCTCTGTATAATTTTTATATAGACCAAAAAAAAAAAAAATTAGTATTGATAGCTATAAACGGTTTTTTCCTCAACAGCACCTAATAAAGCCCAACCTGTAGCCTTCACAAACTGATTAAAATCTACAGATTTATGTATATAACAATCAACACCTAAAGAATGAGAATCTACCCAATCCGTCTTCTTTTCAGAAGCCGTCAAGACAACAATAGGTATATTTTTTGCCTCAGGATGTTCCCGTATCTTTTTCAGGAATTCAAGACCATCCAGCCGAGGCATATACAAATCAAGAATAATCATATGCGGTCTGTTAGTCAGAGGGGAATCCTCATCTTCGGGACCAAATAAATATTGCAACGCTTCAATCCCATCTTTTGCATAATTAATTTTACAATCTGCAATATTTTTATTCTGTTCAAGCGCCATCATCACTAATTCAGCGTCATCAGGATTGTCCTCTACTAACAATATATCTACTTTAGTTTCTTTCATTTTTTATCATCTCCTTTTTTATCATCTCCTTTCGTTGAGAAGTCTACACGATGAAAGGGAGCACATAACAAAAATCTCCCATTCTCGGTTCCTTCCACAGAACCTCTGAGATTTACTAAATTTATTGCATCAACAATTTGATTGGATTTCAGAGGCTTATCTATATACTGCGTAACACCTAAAGAAAGAGCATTTGTCCAATCCATCCAATCTTTCGAGCCTGTTAAGACAACAACAGGAATATTTTTTGCCTCTGGATGTGATTTGATTCTTTTGAGTACCTCTAATCCATTTATCTTTGGTAAGGCAAGGTCAAGAAGTATCAACTTTGGACGACGTTTCAGAGGAGTGTCTTCATCGATTTCATCTGCAAAACCAAAAATGTATTCCAAGGCTTCAACTCCATCTCTTGTAACATGCATCTTATTTTTTGCACTATTGCCATTCTTTTCAAATGCCAACGATGTCAACTCAGCATCATCAGGGTCGTCCTCGACTAACAATATTTCTTCGTTATTTTGCGTTTTCTCTTCCATTTCACTCATGGAGGATTCTTCTTCTATAGCGCCTAATGCAATCCAATTTATAGCTTCGACAAACTTATCGAAATCACAGGTTTTATGCAAAAAGCATACTGCCCCTAAACTATAAGATTCCGTCCAGTCATTTATATCTTTTGAACCGGTCAAGATTACGACAGGTATCTTTTTTGCTTCTGGGTGCGACTTTATCTTTTTTAGTAAATCTAACCCGTTTAACTTCGGCAGCTTCAGATCTAGAAGAATCAACTGCGGATGGTGGTTTAAATGAAGAGTAGCTTCAGCCTGCGTATCAAAAAGATATTCCAAGGCTTCAACGCCATCTCTTACGACATGTATTTGATTTTTTTTGACAATATCGCCTGTCTCAAAGGCCAAGAGCGTCAGCTCAGCATCATCAGCGTCATCTTCTACCAGTAATATTTCTATTTTTTTCATCTTCCATTCCACCTATGTGATATTTGTTAACACGCCAATCTCTGTCAATGATAATATATAAATATTTCGCATCAAAATGACATAACGAAAAAATTACAAATAATTTACAAATGTAATGTCAATTTGATTGAATAACTAGCGTTTGTCTCTCTATAAAAACGATCGATTCTCACAATTACGAATAAATTACAGATGTACAATTTAAGAATCACTATCTACTACATGAGGATTTATATAGTAAAAATATGTTCCTTTTATCATAATTTAATGGGCGAGGAAAATTTATGGTTGTTACGTTGAGAATTTTCGATAGTCTGGAACTTGTTTTCACCATAAGATGCGCGACGACAATATATAAAAAGTTTTTTGGATGGTTCATATGAAGAAAGAAAAAAGAAAATCAGGAATCAGTGTTGTCGGTGACGTGCCCTGGGGTACACATCTATGTCAATTTTATACAACAAAGGAAGACTTACTTGATATTTTAATCCCATATTTCAAAACAGGGCTAGAAAATAATGAGTTCTGTATGTGGGTTACTTCAGAGCCTTTAAATGTTGAAGAAGCGAAAACAGCTTTAGGAAAAGTTGTGAAGAATTTAGATGAGTATATTAAGAAAGGACAGATAGAAATCCTTGATTATCGTTCGTGGTATGTCAAATCAAAAAAGTTCGATTCTGATAGGGTGTCAAAGGGTTGGGTTGAAAAAGAGAAATGTGCATTGCAAAATGGTTTTGATGGTCTTCGTCTCACTGGAAATACGTTTTTGCTTGGAAAGAATGATTGGGATGATTTTAAAAGTTATGAAGAAACTGTAAACGATGTTATTGATAAACATAGAATGATTGCTATTTGTTCATATTCCCTTGAAAAATGTAATACATCTGAGATTATAGATGTCGTAAGCAACCACCAGTTCGCCATTATTAGACGAGAGAACAAATGGAATATTATTGAAAGCTCTGAACGGAAAAAAGCAGAGGGACAATTAAAAAATTCAGAAGAGCGCTATAGGACGCTCATTGAGCTTGCTCCTGATTCAATTGTGACCATGGATCTGAAAGGATATATCACCTCCTGTAATTCTGAAGCAATACGCCATTTGGGGTATTCAAAAGATGATTTGGTAGGAAAACATTTCTCAACAATAGGTTTTCTTCATGCAAAAGATATCCCGAAGTATCTCAAAGTATTTGTTTCAATACTGCGGGGAAAGGGTACAGATGTCTATGAACTTACTGTAAATGATAAAGATGGAGCCTCTCGTATTGTTGAAACACATATCGGTCTTATCACGGAGAACAATAAGATTTCAGGTGTTCTTGCAATAACGCGTGACATCACCGAGCGCAAGAAGATAGAAAAAGAAGTCATTGAAAGTGAAGAAAAACTAAAGCAAATACTTGATTCATCTCCTGACGCAATCACGGTGACAGATTTAAATGGAAACATCATCGAATGTAATCAGACAGCATCAAAGATGTATGGTTCATCAAAGGCTGAATTAATCGGTAAAAATGCATTAGAATTTGTTTCTCCTAAAAACCGCGAAAAGGCGAAAGATAATTTAACGAAAACATTAGAATTAGGATTATTAAAAAATGTAGAATATACCCTACTAACGAAGGATGGCCGGGAGTACCCAGTAGAACACTCAACAAGCCTAATCAGAGATACGTCCGGCAACCCACAATCATCCGTAGCTATAGTACGTGACATCACCGAACGCAAGAAAGCGCAGGAAGAAATTAAGAGTATGTCAAAGTTCCCTTTGGAGAACCCTAATCCTGTGTTGCGTATTACAAAGGATGGCGAGGTAGTATATAGTAACAAAGCAGGTTTTGAGGTAATCGATTTTTGGAAAACGAATGTCGGAAAAGAAGCTCTAAAGCGATGGCGCAATATAATCAGAAAAATGTTTTCATCTAAGAATTTGAAAGCAGAAGAAGAAGAAGAAGAAGAAGAAGTTAATGATAAAATCTTTTCATTTGTAGTTTCACCCGTAATAGACGAAGGATATGTGAATATATACGGCAGAGACATCACCGAGCGTAAGAAAGCAGAAGAAAACTTGAGGCAGAGTGAAGAAAAATTCAGAATATTATTCGATTCGTCTCCTGAATTAATCATTGAAACCGATGAGAAAGGAAATATCTCCGCGATGAACCCGATGATGGCAAAAAGCATGGGGGCTCCATCTGAGAAATTAATTGGTAAAAACATCTTTGATATCTTTCCAAAAGAAATCGCTGAAGAACGCGCAAAGACCGCCAGAACAGCACTTAAAGAAATGAAAAATCAAGAATCCGAGGACGAACGAGCAGGACGATACTTCCAAAATATCTATGTACCTATTACCAATCCTGATGGAAAAAAAACCATCCAAATGATCGCACGAGATGTTACTTCACAGAAGAAAGCAGACATAGCAATAAAAGCAAGTGAAGTTCAATTGTCCAACGCCGTGCAGATAGCACGCCTTGGCCCATGGGAATACGATGTGGAACACGACCTTTTTACATTTAATGATGCCTTTTATGCAGTCTACAATACGACCGCCGAACAGAACGGCGGATACACCATGTCATCCGCTGAATACGCAAAACGTTTCGTTCACCCTGAAGATGAATCATTAGTTGGATTAGAAGTTCGCAATGCCATTGAAACCCAGGACCCCGGTTTCAACAGACAGATAGAACACCGCATCATCTACCCCAATGGAGAAACCGGATACATCACCGTACGCTTTTTCATCATCAAAGATGAAAAAGGAAAAACAATCAAAACCTACGGGGTAAACCAAGATATCACCGAACGCAAAAAAGCAGAAGAAAAAATAAAAATATTTTCCGATGCGATCACCAGCGCCTCCGACTGCATCATCCTCACCGACCTGAAAGGAAACATCACCTATGCAAACCAAACCACCATCAACACATATGGATACACCCCTGAAGAACTCCTCAAACTCAACATAACCACACTCGATGCTGACCAAACGATTGCCAAAAAAATTATGCAAGAAATCACTGAAAAAGGAAAATGGACTGGAGAAGTAACAAACATCAGAAAAAACAAAGAAAAAATCCCAATCATCCTAACCGCTTTCACCATTAAAGATGAAAAAGGCAACCCAACAGGGACAATGGGCATCATAAAAAACATCACCGAACGCAAAAAAGCAGAGGCGAATTTAAAACAAAGTGAGGAGAATTACCGATTTTTATTTAATGATGTTCCCGTTGGTATCAGCATTACTGATAAGAGCGGACGTATAGTGGATTGTAACAAGTATATGGCTGAGATGTTTAAAACGACCTGCGAAGGGTTCAGAGCAAATAATATAAAATCCTTTTATGTGAACCCTGAAGATAGAGAACGATTGCTAAACCTTGTTCATAAAGAAGGTAAAGTAGTCGATTGGGAGTGTTCTTTTAAACGGAATGACAATGACATTTTCTTTGCCATTCTTAACGTTGATTTAGTAGATAAAGACGGACAGAAATTATTGCTTAGCACATTGCGAGACATCACCGAACGAAAGATGGCTGAGGAAAAAATCAGAAAGCAGAATGCACAACTAAAAAAACTCGATCAAATCAAAACCGATTTCCTTAATACGACCTCTCATGAACTCCGTACTCCAGTGGCTTCGATAAAGGGATATATACAAATGTTATTGAAACAAATCCTAGGTGAAATTACCGAAGAACAAAAAAAAGCACTAGAAGTACTTCTTCGGAATACAAATCGATTAGACCATCTCATCCAAGACATCCTTGATATTTCACGGCTGGAATCTGGGACGATAAAATTTATTACTGAAAAAACAGATGTTACAAAAATGGTAAAAGAAATCGCTGAAACCATGCAGACTTCCGCAGATTTAAAAAAAATAAAAATTAATATCGACATACAAAAAGAAATACCTGATTTGATGATCGATCAAGAACGGATAAAACAAGTCCT
>CAZGIV010000131.1:0-7150 GCA_964526175.1 uncultured Thermoplasmatales archaeon
AAAAGCTCCGTTCGTTCGCTGATCTCGGCAGAACACAGGGAATTACCACCAGTGCGTCTATAGCGATAGTTGGTGCACTGACTTCTACGGTATCAATTGAATGGTACCATATTGTCTATTTTACCATTATTTCCATTATTGCTCATATGGCATTGAACATCTACATCGCATTAGGGGACATAGAACTTGATGCTCATACCTATGTTCCCTCAAGAAACCCGGTGTCCATGGGTATATTATCTAAAAAAGAAGCAATGCTCTTTGTCTACACGGGAACCCTTACCTGTGTCGTTATGATTGCGATACTCCTTCTTTATCTTGATTCACTCTCTGTCCTTATATGCTTTTTATGCTTCGTTCCCGCGTATGGTTCTTTGCTTTGGTATGGTTGGAAAGGAAAAAAATTTATTATTTCTTATGATTTTTCATTCTCAATTTCTTATTCCTTTTTTGTCCTCTTTGGGGTATTTGCTGTTGGTGGACTACCAACCATGTTCACTTGGATTTTTATTGGAGTGGTGATCTTTGCAGCAACTGCATTTGCTCAATGGGAAAATGGTCTTAAGGATGTTGAAGCAGACCGCAGCGTTGGCGTAAAAAGCCTTGCAGTTGTTACTCATGTTAAAAATAATGAAAGGCTCCGCGGAACCCATCCCTATTTCCTTTATGGATGTGCCTTAAAAGGAGGTTTTCTCTTCATTAGCTTTTTTGCGTATTGGTACACCATGAACATCTACTATCTTGTTTTCCTTCTGTTGTACGGGGTTCCCTCCCAATTCTACATCATGTATCGGTTTTTTAAAAAACAGAAACCATTCGAACATCGAAAAACGATTCTGCTCGATGTAACGTTTGCTGCGATTCTTGGGTACTCAACGATCTTCGGAAAAACCGGCATCATACCAATCGTTCTACTGATTATCTATCTTATCGGTGGATACCTGATAGGTTCGGTGATTCAATCAAACTGTGAATTCAAATTTGGTAGATTCTCTCTTTCGAAGTAGAAGATGGAGAAAGGCTATTTGTTTTTCAGATAGGTATCAATTGCTCGTGCTGCTCGTTTCCCTGCACCCATGGCAAGAATAACGGTTGCAGCCCCTGTTGCAATATCACCACCAGCAAAGATACCAGGCACCGATGTACGCCCATCGTCATCGGCGATTATGTTCCCATGTTTTCCAATTTTAAGGTCTTTCATAGTCTGGGGAATCAACGGGTTCGGGCTTTGACCGATCGCAACTAGAGCAGTATCAATCGGCATTTTTTCTTCAGAACCAGGAATTGGAACAGGACGTCTTCTTCCAGACTCATCAGGCTCACCAAGCTGCATCTTCCTGAATTCAACTTCTTTCAGAATTCCTTTTTCATCTCCAATAAATCGAATCGGAGCGGTCAACAACTTAAAAATGACCCCTTCTTGTTTTGCATGTTCGATTTCTTCAGCACGCGCTGGCATCTCAGCTTCCGTCCGGCGATACAGGATATATGATTTCTCAGCACCTAATCGTAACGAAGTCCGTGCGCAGTCCATAGCAACATTTCCTGCACCGAACGTCACAACTATCTTCCCTATTTTCACTGGTGTATCATATTCAGGGAATCGGTATGCCTTCATCATATTCACCCGGGTGAGGAATTCATTTGCTGAATACACACCATCGAGGTTCTCACCTGCGATATTTAACCAATTCGGAAGACCAGCGCCAGTTCCAATAAAAACAGCGTCATACTCGTCCATTAATTCCTGCACCGTGATGGTTTTTCCCACCACAATATCATAGTTAATATCAACACCGAGACTTTTCACATACTCCACTTCAGATTTCACGATTGCTTTTGGTAGACGAAACTCAGGGATCCCGTACATCAACACACCGCCGGGGTCATGTAACGCCTCAAAGACAACAACTGAATGTCCCATCCGTGCGAGATCACCTGCACAAGTCAGCCCTGCGGGGCCAGAACCAACCACCGCTATTTTTTTACCAGTTAAGTGTGGTTTCTTTGGAGGTTTTTTTCCTTTCTTTTGTTCGTAGTCCGCGATGAATCGCTCCAACCGTCCAATACCGACTGGTTCCCCGACTTTCTTAAGGGTACATTCACCCTCACATTGGCTTTCATAAGGACAGACGCGGCCAGAAATCGCAGGGAGGTTATTTTTCGCTTTGATAACCTCTGCTGCTTTCTCGAAATCACCTTGTGCGATACAATTGATAAAACCAGGGATATCAATTTCAACTGGACATCCTTTCATACAGGGTTTATTTTTGCATTGGAGACAACGTTTTGCTTCTTCGATTGCTATTTCCTTGCTGTACCCGTATGGTACTTCTTTGAAATTTTTTATCCGCTCCTTTGGTGCTTGTTCAGGCATCTCATGTTTTGTTTTTCGTACGCTCATAAGTCACCTGCCAGTTTACATGCTTCTCCTTCCGCATGAACAAATCGACGGTTCCGTAGCATTAAATTGTCATAATCCACTTTATGGCCATCAAACTCAGGACCATCGACACAAGCAAACTTCGTCTTGCCATCAACTGAGACCCGACATCCACCACACATCCCGGTTCCATCAACCATAATAGGATTCAAACTCACCAGTGTCTTAATATTGTATTTTTTTGTAAGATTAGAAACAACCTTCATCATAATAATCGGTCCTATGGCCATGACCATGGCAACCTTATGTTTGTCAATTACTTGTTGTAGGACGTCGCTGACAAAACCTTTGTGTCCTTTGGATCCATCATCAGTTGCGATATAGAACTCATCGCTGAACGCATGAATCTCTGGTTCTAATAACAACAGATCCGCGGTTTTTGCTCCGAGAATTGAAATCACATGATTCCCTGCTTCTTTCAATGCTTTCACTATGGGATATAACGGGGCAATACCGACCCCACCACCGACGCAGACAACCGTTCCATATTTCTTCACTTCAGAGGGCATCCCCAGGGGTCCTGCAAAATTCTCTAAGGAATCACCAACGTTAAGAGTACCAAGTTGCTTTGTGGTTTTTCCAACTTCAAGAAAAATAATCGTAACCGTTCCATCTTCTCGATCTGAATCAGCAATCGTTAAAGGGATACGTTCTCCTTTTTCGTTGATTCGTAAGATAATAAACTGACCTGGTTGTGCTTTCTTTGCAACCAATGGGGCTTTTATTTTCAGGAGCTTAACATTTGCTGATAATACTTTTTTTTCCACAATCTGATACATAGAACTCCCTCTAGAAGGTATTCCTTTGTAGTAACCGTAATTAGGAGGAATTTTAATAGTTTATGATATCTTTTAAAAAAGGGCCAAAATTTATTAAGATTTAACAGTTGGCTCGCATAACAGATTAGAAAGTGGTGTAACAATTGAATAGCATCTTTGTTTCAGATATTCATGGGAATATCCCTCGGTTTCAGCGGCTTTTTCAGATCATTAGAAACGAGAGGCCAGATGCTGTTTTTCTAGGTGGAGATCTCCTTCCTCTGCAACTTATGAAACACCATACCATGGAGGAATTTATTGAAACCACTATTCTTGCAGAAATCAGAAACATACAGAGTTCCTTTGATAAAAAAACCCGGTTTTTTTTAATCATGGGTAATGATGATCCGCGAATCTATGAACATATTTTTATTACTGCAGAAAACGCGGGTATTCTTGATTATGTTCATCAAAAAACCATTTCCTATAAAAAAACATTTGTCACAGGATATTCCTATGTGCCCCCAACGCCATTTCAACTCAAAGATTGGGAACGGTACGATGTCTCCCAGTATGTTGATGTTGGAGCAGAATCACCAGAACAAGGAAGAAGATCAATACCTGTTCCTCTCGATGAAATAAAATATTCAACGATTGCAGAGGATCTTGAACAACTTGCGTTACAAAGCCCTGCTTCAAAAACAATCTACTTGTTTCATTCACCACCGTATCATTCATGTCTTGATAGAGCAGATCTCCAAGGGAAAATAGTTGACCACGTACCCTTGGATGTCCACGTTGGAAGTATTGCAATCCAACGTTTCATCAAAACACATCAACCGTTGTTAACCTTACATGGTCATGTCCATGAATCCGCCCAGATCACCGGATGCTGGAAAGAAAAAATTGGACAGACCTTTTCGTTCACCGCAGCTCATCATGGACCAGAACTCGCAATCGTTCGATTTGATACAAACCATTTGGAGAATGCTACAAGGGAACTTATCGATGTCATCTAATGTTCCTTTTTAAGAGTTATTTTTCGAACGGTTTGATACGGGGAGGTGATATGCGATGCCCACGAGCTTTTCTTTTTTATATCCTCATCAGTAATAATGTGGACATCAAGGAGGCCATCGGATTCAAAACCAGTACGTTCTTTGTTTTCCTCAGCTAGTTTCTTTCCCCATTCATCGAACCATACCATAAGTTTATCTTTTTGTTCCTCTGTCCCTTTGAAATGGACCAGTAGGTCGATGTCGCTTGTTGGGCCAGCACTTCCGTCTTTTGTGCTTCCGATTAGATATACTCCTTGGATTCCGTATAAATCAGGGTCAAGAGCTTGGGCGATCTCTTCGATTTTCATTGTCCGCCAGGTGAGATGATCCGCTGGTTTCAGGTACGCAAGCGCTTCATTGACTTCCCCATCCATAATCACTGAGAGCGTACCTCCTGGGAGAATATCAGAGATCTTAATAACCTTCACGACATCTTCAAAATTCTTATATCCCTGCAATATCTTAGAGAGTTTATTATCCATATTAAGGAGAACTTGCTCATTAAATATGTTATCTGCTTGATCTGGGTATAAGGGGAGGTATCTGATGTTTGATTCGACTAAATCTTGGAAGAAGTGTGTTCCAAAGGATAGCTCAGGAGTATATCCACCTTTTTCCTTTGCAATTTCAACTATAAGCGAACAGTTATTGATATCGCCATAACGCACTGGTACCCCAAGTTTTATATCTCCTCTGCTTCCCCAACGACCAGGGCCAATGAGGATGAATTTTCTTCTCGGTAGTTTCACATTAAGCTCACTGACGATTTTTGCGACCTTTTGCATTTGCTCTCTTTTAGAAAGATTGGTATATTCCTCTGCTACCACATACACGATATATTCAATATTTTCGATATTACCTGTGGTAACGTATTTATTAGTGAAAAATATTTTTCGATCCTCAGAGATATCTTTTGGAATTGGTTTTCGTTCAATACCTCGTGATTGGCTCTGCGGTCTGCATTGAAGAATGTAGAGTTGGTCTCCCTTAGATGCAAACTCAACATCGACAGGGACACCTATTTTTTGTTCAAGGAGGCCAAGAATTTGTTTTATTTTTTCAAGGAAATCTGTTTTTTCAAACAAATGCTGGAATGTTACGACGATATCAGCGTTTTCCGGGTTCATTAAAATCTTTGATGCATTCGTCAATCGTCCATGATCATGAATCGATATAATATCAGTTATTTTTGGGAATTCATCAAAGTATTTTTTCAATACCTCAACTGCGTCAACAGTTTCAATCATCCCGGTTTCTGTGTTGATTACATCCATAAATCGTGGTGAATATTTCACTCGTTCCTCGACTAATGTATTCACAAGAAGGTTTGGTCGTTTCGGAGAAATTAAAATTGGATAATCGTTTCCCACTCGATCAACTGCACGGGTACCCAGCCCTGGGACAATACGAATCATACCATCCTCCCTCATGATACGAGGTGACCATCGGAATTCATTTCTACTAAATGCAACTCCCGCGAAAGTCGGCATAAAATATGGCCCGACTTGTGTTCCAACGACTTCTTGAATTAAGATACCCATTTCTTCGTTGAAATCAAGTAACCCACGTTCACGACGATATTCAATTGGGTCTGGACTAAAGGTAGATGCATAGACTTCAGTAATCGCGTTCATCAGTGCATGAAGTCGCTCATCTTCAGTCCCGATATTAGGAACAAACATACTCTTATACTTTCCAGAGAACGCGTACCCAAAGCTATCTTCTAACAGGCTTGATGAGCGAACTATTATTGGTTTATCTTTAAAGTCTCGAATAATTTTTCTAAGCCCCTCAACAATTTCAAACGGGAAGGTAGCGGTTTTAAAAATCTGTTCTAAAAATGGTTGTTCTTGTCTTATCTCTAAAGGATCGAGATACTTTACATGAGAAACCTCATCAAGATCATTGTAATGGATAAACGAAAGCACTGTATCTGATGTAATGTACCAATTTATAGGGAACCCGATGTTTTTAAGCACGGGATTTTTTTTCATTTCTTCTTTGATGAGTTTTTCTGCAAGAAGAACACCTGATGCTTTTCCCCCTAGTTTACCTGAACCTTGTGCTGGACCGACCATATGTTCAAGAATGGTGATAAAGTCTTTGAGTTCAAACGCTGTTTTTGCGACATTAACGTATTCAAGTCTCTCAGCAAAAAATCGTCGTATTAAGGCTGTTTTAATACTCATTTTGTCTTCTGGTGAAATCGAAGTATCCAAATCTTCCTGATCAGAAAATCTGTTCAATTCAGCAGCGATTTCGACAAGAGGAATCCCTGATTTTTGTGACATAAGCAGTAGAGGTCGAGCTTTATCTTGTTTCATCCAGTTCGCAAATAACGTAGAGATAACATCGGCCGGGATACTCTCTTTTGCAATATCAAAAACTTGTTTTTGAATCGTAAGGAACGTTTTAAGATCCTCTCGTGGATTTGGCATATTGACACCGCGCCAGTTAACTGCTGCTGAATCACTATCATCAGGAGAAATCTTGATTAAAAGGCTTATAATTTTTTCATTTTCCATTCGATAGAGATGATACGCCATTTTTCTGGTTAACCGCAGTAAAGTCCGAGGATCTGTTTTAGCTAAGAGATCAAGGATGACCTCCCAATCCTGTTTCTTTTCCTGTGATTTTATTTTTGCTGTTGGTTCCCCTTCAGCTTTCATCATTTTTTCGACATAATCAAGTTTCTGCCGTTGTCGTTCTAATTCTTCTTTGATTCGTCGCTCTTCAATAAATTTACTTAATAAGTCAGCTATTGCATCAATCAACTTTCGTTCTTCTGTAAGAAAAGGTCCTTCGTTTGCCTCAGGACGTTCTTCAAGATAAAATATCTCTAATACACCGATTTTTTTCTCATCAACGACAAGGTCACTTACTTGTTTCCA
>CAZGIV010000132.1:0-7038 GCA_964526175.1 uncultured Thermoplasmatales archaeon
TCACCATGATTGGTTTATCAGAATCAAGTGCCTCGATGACCATCTCACAGAACTTCTCAGAAAGCATCTCCATTTTTCCAATTTCATCAATGACAATGATATCAACGTTTTCATCGTTAATCGCTTTTTCTATCGCATGGACACCGACTCTCTCAAGTGCAGCGAGGTCAACACCGTATTTTCCCACTTTGTCCTTGGAATCCAAATCAAGACGGGCAAAGACTTCTTTTTCTTTAGTCTGCCAATCCTCTACATAAAAACCCACCCGTTTTTTCTTTTCAATAAGCGGGGTGGTGATCATCCCTTGAAGTTTATAGCCGCTTTTTCCAATCTTCTCGATGATTTTGATAAGCGTCTGTGTTTTTCCGACGCTTGGCATGCCTGTAATGCCTATCTTCGGTATATCGTCCATATTACCAGTATGTAATGCAATTTTTGTTTAGAAATGTTTGGATTGAATTAGAACAACTAAAATCTTGAATGTGAGAAATAATTATTTCTTGAGGATATTTCATTCATCTACCTCAAATTATTTATAATACACCAGCTATAATTATACTGTTGTAAAGACGTTTAACCATGAAGAAAATAGCAGTCCTCATTATCATACTCTTTCTCGTATTTCCAGTTGCAAGTTTACCTCCGGTGGGTGCAGATGTGAGTATTGGAAAAACAGAACCTGCGTCTCCTGGTGAAATCATTTCGTTATCGTGTTCTAATCCATATCCAACGTTAGGTCAACCGGTATATCTTTTGGTCACTGTCGAAGGAAAGGCAGGACAGCGATTCAACGAAACCGTGGTAGTGACCGATGTGTTTAACGGATTGGTTGCTATCTCAGGTGAAATGACATGGCGTTCTGGGAATGCCACGGAAAATCAAATTGATATCACCGTGGGAAAATTATCACAGTACAACAAGAAAATAGCATGGTACCCATCAGTTGTTGGCAATCATACGTTCCATGTCGTCGCAGGTGCATTTTCTGAGAAACTACTGAATGTCAGTGTCGGTTTTGATGTTGAAGGAATCATCGCCCCCTCTCTAGGATGTCCATCTATTATAATTAAGAATAATACAAATGAGATGATTGTAACAATCTCAGAGGAACGAAATACGTCTGAAGAACCAACCCAGGTACTCCAGGTAGAGTTACAAGATATTGCTAGCAGCATGTGCTATCATGTCGAGAACCACTCTGCATCATGGCAGACCTGGATCAAAGCAGGGACAAACATCCTCGAAGACGAACTGATCGTATCGTATACCATCGACAGCATCCCTGATGGGTTCTACAATATCTCGGTGACAACACCAAAAAGGAATTATCGTTGGTCACATGCGGTAAAAATACAAAACACGGAGCCAACCGAGTATAGGGTGGTGCAGTTCACCGATATCCATATCGGGAAATACTCAAATTTCTTCAACAAGAAAAAAGAGCTCACCCGTCTCTTCACCTATCTCAATGATAACATCCACCCTGATTTCGTTATCCTTACTGGTGATTCAGTGGATTGGTACAACCAGAAATCCAGACGGAATGTGTATGCTGATCTTCAAGAAGCAATTTTATCCAGTAACTCTCCGGTCTATACCACGCCAGGGAACCATGAGCGGTACGGTAACAGCCTCCTCTTCTTGTATTTCCCTTTTACCAATCTTACCCCATATCATCGTTTTCTCAATCCTTTAAGCGATTACTCAGTCACATATGGAAATATGAACTTCGTCTTCCTTGATTCAGGTTATGAATACAGTCGGTGGGAAATTAAACCACAGATCTTGAACCCGACACCAGAAGGGAGCGGTCTCACGTCAACCCAGATGTATCTTCTTGAACACGCTTGGGGCAATGATGAGATGAACCAGATTATTTCAATGCATCACCCCGCGGTCAATGATGAGAACGATACTGGGATCGGTGCGGTACCAAACGATCTGCCCAGTGGTAATAACGAATGTATCGCACACAATAGAGGGGCATTCATCACCTATTGTGTTGCAAAGAATGTTTCTCTTGTTCTAACTGGGCATACCCATGAAAATCATGTGTTCACAGTTGGCGGAAAAGAGACGAGTAATTATTCCGCATGGCCGTTGTTCGTTCAAACAGATTCTGCTACTCTGAGCGGACAGGATAATGGAGGACGCGTCGTCTATATTAAAAACAGTACTGTTATCAGCTATGAGTATCTGCCGTTTCATTAACAGGGTTCTTTTTTTTAAAACGAAGGAGGATTGGCCCGAAAATAATATAAAACGTAAGCGCTGCGAGAAGGAGGAGGGGCGTGATGTTATAATACCTGCTGTTAAGCAAGATGGTGACAATGATAAAAACAGCGGTAATCAGATCTATTTTCAAACCTGGTTTTGGGAAACGTATCGAAGAAATCATTGCAAGAGAAAGAAGAAGAACAACGGGGAGAACAACCCATATCTCTAGTTTCAGAAACGAATTTAACACAAGAAATAAAGCGCTTACAGAAGTCGGGAGACCAAGAAAGAAATGTTGATCCTTTAAAAGAGAAAATGACGAGAGACGAATGACGCTGCAGATCAAAGAAAACACCAGGATGACACCAAGGAGAAGGTGTAGAGTGGGTTGTAGAACCACCGCGTTATAATATGTTGTATAGAAAAGAGCAAGAGGTGCCACCGACAAAGAGATCATATCTGCGATGGCTTCAAGAGATTCACCGATTTGTCCGTTTCCCATGCGTCGGGCCACGATCCCATCAAGACCATCCATGATAAGACCCAGAAGAATCAATGAGGCAGCAAGTTGAATCTGGTTGGAAAAAACCATCAGCAAAGCGAGAAACCCAAATACCGCGTTTGTAAGTGTGACGATGTCTGCTACAGACATGAGTCTAATCATGGGTTTCTGCAATGGTATCTTCTCCTGCTTTTATGATATCATGAACCTGAATCATGAGTGTTTTAATTGTAGTTACCGGTAGATACAGATCAACACGGGACCCCAGTCGGATCAGCCCGATTTTACTCCCTTTCTTTAGGAACGCTCCTTCGGTAACATATGGGACGATACGACGCGCAACGGTTCCTGCAATCTGAACAATTTTCATTAACCCAAGGTCAGTATGGATGAGAAGAACGACCCGTTCATTGGAATCAGATTCTTTTTTGAACGCTGGCACATGACCACCATCATAATGGGTAAGCTTCTTAATTGTTCCATCAAAAGGCATGCGGTTCACATGCACATTAT
Source organism: uncultured Thermoplasmatales archaeon (assembly GCA_964526175.1). GTDB lineage: Archaea > Thermoplasmatota > E2 > DHVEG-1 > DHVEG-1 > SM1-50. The sequence continues at coordinate 3,233 of CAZGIV010000132.1, forward strand.
GGATGTTCATGAACGTAGAAACCCTAAGGCATTCTCCAATCTCAGGGTCCTGAAGATTCATAATCTCTCGTATCTTCCCATCGGCCACAGCCACAATCCCGGGGGCACTCACTCGCTCAGGATCTCGGAAAAAAACAATCAGGAGACAAGAAATCAAAAAGAAGAATATTGAAAGACCAGAGAAAAAAATCAACAACAGACCAATGGTGATATAGGAGGCTCCGGCGAAGAGGAAGGTTAGGGCAAACGACGTAAGAACCCAGGACATTCCACCCTTAGCGATACGTATCATGTTTTCTTCCTCAAAAGATGCCCAAGGAAAAGCTCTACTGGTCCTTTTCGTTTCGGTAAATCGATGATACCTATGATCTCGTCGTAGAGCTCAGGTAAGATTTTAAAGGTGATAAACAGCAAGACGACCAGGGCGATTAACGATCCTGCTTTACCAATCACATTATGAGCAATCTCAAAGGAGAACATGCGACTCCCCACCATAAACACCACACTAGCGTTCCGAAGAAGATTCAAGAAATAAATAGGGACAACTGTTACCAACAACCCCAGTGCTTTTCGTTTCATCGTCACACGCGGTAATGCACCGATCATGCCAACAAACAGGACGATGGATTGGATCGCAGTACAAGCAAAGATAATTGTCACTGGTGTGTTGTTGTAGATGATAAGGGATTGAGTCCTAGTAGCATTAATTCCGATGAGATGTAAGACATCTGTTGTTTGCGCTGCAACAAATTCGATTAACCAATTTTGTACCCCAGGGATGATGCCGTTTTCAATCGTAAAATAGATTATACCTGCAAGAAACGTTCCGCCAGCGATCCAATTCAAACACGAGACATGCTCGTTTCTTTTTATCGAAAGCCATTCATGGTACGCCACGTAGATAAGCACATACACACCGATGATGCAGACTGCTGCGTTAAATACGTCACCGCCCTCTGAAAAATACAGGAAACTCGGCATGGTGGCCCAGAAGGATGAAAACATGCCCCATCCAATAATTTTTAAGATACTTGCGATATCTTTTTTTCTATAAAAAAATCCGACGCCAAGGAACAATAAGCCGAGAAACAATGGTACAAACGAAATCTGCCTTGCAAGTGATGACGGCGGGTAAGGGTATAAAAGATAGCCAACAATCAACATGACAGCAGGTATGACAAAAAAAGAAAGAACGACGAGGTTGTTATTTTTCCCAGATGATACACCCATGCAGAATCATCTCCTATATTCAACGCAGTGTTTAAGAGAGTTATGCGGGGGCGAAGAAGTTCATGATGACGCTATCCCACATCACCAGAATCAATCCTAAGAGACTTGCAAGCGTAAGCGGTATCCAGTAGGTGTATACGATTTGATCGATTTTTAACCTGGCGATTGCGACACGAATCAAGGTCACGGAGAAGAGAATGACAAGGAACACTTTTAACAGATAGAACGCGACGTCAATGACGATTGCTTCATAGCTGCCAAGGCCAAAGAAAGAAGAAAGGTTGTACGGGAAGAACAGCGCGACAACGATAGATGCCATCACGACAGTTTTCACCCCATCAATGAGATAGTACATCGCAAGGTTTCTCCCTGAATACTCGACGAGCAAGCCTCCGGCAAGCTCAGTTTCTGCCTCCGGGGAGTCAAACGGTATCTTGGAAAGCTCCGCTGGCGTTACTAGGAGAAGGACAACCAGGAGAATAGCAAAACCGATGAACCCAAGCGGTCCAACAACCTGGTTCCACACAGGCATGGACGCAATCGTCGAAAACGAAAAGACCTGGGTCACTCCTTTTTGAAGGAGATTCCATGCAATCGTTATGATAAGGATAGCTAAGGGAAACTCATAGGCGATCATGGTCGCCATTTCTCGTTGTGCACCAACGATTGCATAAGGTGACCCTGAGGAAAAACCCCCGATGACTAAGGAAAGAGAGGGAATGATCAACAGATAGAGAACCACAATCAGATCTCCGCTTGTTGAAAACAGTGGAGGGAACCCTCCAAGAGGGAGATATAACAGGATAGAGGTGGTAACAATCAGTCCGATGAGAGGAATGAGATTGAAGATCCAAGGGATTGCACCGTCCGGGATAATGTTTTCTTTTACAAATAATTTCGCGACATCTCTGAAGGGTTGTCTGATGGGTGGACCGATGCGGCCTTGCATGTGTGCGGAGATCTTGCGATCTATCCCTTTATATAAAAGACCGAAGAAGACTCCGAACGCGGCGATACCAAGTGTACCAAAAATGATTCGTACGGAAAGTTCCGAAAGGGCATGGACATCCATCTTACATCACCCCAAAAATGATGAAAAGAACCGCCAGAACAACGACAAACCAGAGGATATAGTCACTCGTATTTCCTGTATGCATCTTTCGTAACCCAGCATACAAGGCTTTCATGCTGGTAGTAAACCCCCAGTAGAGGTTACTTGCCTTGACGTGCATATCCTCAGGAGCTGATTCTTTGTTCCCGGAGAGGAAAGCTTTTGTTTGTTCAGTACCTTTTTTGTGGATGTTCTTCCCAAATCCTCGAATCCCGTAGAAGAGGAGGAAGGCGATAAAGACAATAAGGATCCAGATCAGTGGATTCCAAAAACCACTTCCGCTTTCAAGGGTGAACATGGTTAGATCCCTCCGATGACCATCGTGATATATTGCGCATGATTCAATAAAGCATCTGCCGCTGGTTTGACTAATGTATCAATGAAGAGGTTAGGGAACAACCCTATGAGTATCGCAAGGCCAGCAAAAAGTCCCATCGCAAGCAACATGCTTTTCGGGGCTTCTTTAACGTCTTTTAAGGCAGGTAGTTCTGGTCCGAGAAACGCGGCGTATAATACTTTAATGAAAATTGCCAGTAGTAAAATACTACATAAAATGGCGACAATCGAAAGGATCGGGTTGAGCTGGTACACCGATTCATAGATGAGGAATTTCGAGGTAAAGCCATTGAGCGGTGGCATACCTGCGACCGCGAGTAAAGCAACGATAAAAAAGACAGTGGTGTATTTCATCGTCCGGGCAAGACCTCCTATGTCATCGAGCGATCGTTTTTTTGTGACATAATAGATAGCACCAGCGACAAGGAAGAGTAACCCGATATCTATTGCGTCATTTAAGAGATGTAAAATACCACCTTGTAATGCAACAGTTGCATAGGGTGCTCCGAGCGCAGCGACAGTTGTTCCAATGGCAAGAAACATATAACCTACTTCAGCGACGGCAGTGTACCCAATCAACCGCATGAAATCAGATTGTATCAGTGCCATGATAACGCCGATCAGAATCGAAACGATGGCAAGTACGATGAGGACCCATCCGATGATAACATGCAAGGGAAAGTCGAACCGCATGGATGTTGTAAGTACATTCCCGTAAAGAGTGAAAATAACGCGAAGAACACCGTAGAAACTAGCAAGGGTCGCACTTATGATAATCAGGGTGACCGAGGGGGGCGCTCGTCCGTATGCATCAGGTAGCCACATATGCATAGGCGCAAGTCCTGCCTTCATCCCCAGAACAACAAGCAACAATATAAGGACGATTTTATCTAAAAACGTATACTGCAAGGCTTGTGCAAGGGTTGCAATATTCAATGCATCATATTGGGCATAGAGGACACCTATAGCAAACAGAACAAAGAGCGCACCAATCGCGCTGACAACAATATATTTAAATGCGGCTTCCAACGCCTCTCCTTCTGTAACCCAGAATGCAATGAGTGCACAAGATGCGATACAGGAGATTTCGAGAAACACGAAGAAATTGAAGATATCACCAGTAAATTCC
>CAZGIV010000133.1:0-6982 GCA_964526175.1 uncultured Thermoplasmatales archaeon
ATTTTCACGACTTCAACCATTTCCTTTCTCCACGTTTCTACAAAAGTCCTGTGTTAATAAAACAATATTCGCAGGTGCGTACTCAGAGATTCTTTTTTTCTTTTAAAGGATATGTTTTTAAAGAAGAACATTGTTATAAATTCGTACCATAGATTGAGGGGAAATAAATGGAAGGGAAAGTTATGAAAAACATAACTAATATCAGACGTGGAAAAATAACGAAAGACAAATCAATGGTTCTTGATGACACGTATAGTGAATCAATAACCGTTGAATCTCAATGTACGACCTGTAGAAATGAGCGTTCTGAAGGAACATGCATAGCATACCCTGAGAGGATACCTATGGATATCTGGACAGCGAAACGAAAAGACTGTAAGTTTTATAATACATTAATAGAGGAAAAATAATCTCTCTCATCATCTTTCTTCTTTTTTTTTCATTTGATTATTCGCACAAAAAAACCATGATGTCTTATAAACCGTGTTAATGCTCTTATTTATGACTATTTAACATGAACGCCTAGCTATAGCTCTTGGGTCGATAGTCCCTTCTGTTTTGCCTTCATCCTCAGATACCATTCATGAGTGCTTTTCCTCCGACGCGCTTTCGCCTCAGGCCTGCTATCATATTCCTTTTTTTTCTGTTTCACCTCAGGTCGTTGGTAGCGCATCCGGTTATAGGCCCGTAGTTTCTCGGTTACGTATGGGCGTTTTTTGTATTCTTTTTTGTATAGGTTGACACGTGCTTTCACCTCAGGTCTTTTTTGATAATTTCGAGCATGAACTCTCTTTCGTTCTAATACCTCAGGTTTCCGATGGTTCGCAGCCATGCGTTTCTTAACCTCGGGGCGAGCATAGTACGCAGTATAGTATTGTGTCCGGCAGTCTTTGCAGTAAGGATCCAGGCCATCTGGTTTTAAGCAATTCTTCCGATATGATGATTGCGGCAGAATTCTCATACATGACCCGCATTGCTTTTCTACGGGCAGGAGCTCGCTAGGGAACCCGCGTTGTTTTCGCAGCCGATCGCGTTCTTTATTTTTCCTGGTGGAACATTGAATACAGTATGAATTGTATCCGTCTTTACTAGCGCGTCGTTTCCAGAACGCGGACAACGGAAGTGTTCGCCCGCAGGATAAACATGGTTTTTCGGTTAGGGTATCAAGAGAGAAATCGAACTCGGCTTTTTTCCGTTGGTTTTCCCATTGCGCGAAAATAGCTCGCTCCTTTTTCCGATAACATGCCTTGCAGAACTCATAGTAGCCAGATTTGCGTTCTCTGTTTTTACTGAACATAGAGACTGGTAGAAGACGACCGCAGGTGTTACATCGTCGTTCCCGTACAATCGTCCCTTTGGTTTTTCTCTGCACTGCCCAAGTGATCGCATTCTCCTTGCGGACCTTGGTGACACACGTGGTGCACATCTGACTGTATCCGTCCAATGTCGTCTCGTTTCTCGTAAAAGAGAGCAGTGGTTTGAGTTGATGGCAGATGGCGCATTCCTTCATCGCCTTTAATTGGGTTGTGTTGGTTTTGCGGCGTTCTTTGATACGTTCCACCCACCTGGTGTGTCGTTCATTAGTACACGGTATACAATAGTCAGCGAACCCGTCCATGCTGCGTCGGTTCAGATTGAAACTGTCCGATGGGTACACATGACCGCAGGCTTTACATCGTTTCTGAATGGCCCAACCATGGTCCTCACGTGCCTGTTCATATTCCTGGATCGTCTTGTTCGCCATCTCAGAGATGCAGTGTCTGCAGTACCTCGCCTTGCCCCATGCCTTGTGATGTTGGGCTGCTGTGAGGTCGTAGGTCGGTTTTAACATTCCGCAGTATGTGCAGGTGCCCATCTCGCCATGCCAGGTGCCTTTGGCATCTCTTTCACGTCGTCGATGCAGGTTTTCCTCTTGGCATTCCAAACACTCCCGGTAGTAGCCGTCGCGTGTAGCCGCGGTCTTTCCAAAATTGGAGATGGACTTGGTTCTGCCGCAATGTCGGCATCGTTTCTCGATCAAAGCGTTCGTCATCCTGTCGATGTTTATCCGACAGTCATGACAGTAGATGTCATATCCTTTTTTCTGAAAAAATATACGATCAAACTCTGCGAGCGGTTTGGTCTCCTTGCATCGTTTGCATCGTAGCTGAGAAACCTCCATGCGTAAGATACCTCTTTCATTTTAAATAACAGGAACGGATTATAAAAATATAACCTTGAATGGTGGTGACAGCGGCTGAATTTAACCCTAAATCTCTTTTTCAGATTTTCAATATCAATCAACTAAGTCATTGTGCCACGATACTTTTTGATTATGGTGGAGCAGTAAAATAGTATAAGAAATCATGTGATACGAACAAAAACTATGATGTCTTAAAACTATGTTAATGCTTTCCCACCACCCTTTTCCTTGTTTTTGAGAATATTCTTTGATGAAAAAAAGAGACTACAGGAATGAAAAATATTTCAAGTAACTTCAAAAAATAATATTTGTAGATAACAATATAAAATCTACAATTCTTATATTTTGTCCAAATTATTGATAACAACAATTATATGCTCTGACCAATATTCTCTTTGAAACCAGGAGGAAAAATAAGATGAAAAAAAAGATAATACTACTAGTACTCGTTGTGTTTTTCATTGTGAGTGGAAGCATAGTGAATGCTTTTTCAATAACAAAGTTAAATATCCCTAGCTATCCTGTCATTTCAGAAACCTACGATATGGTGATTATTACTCCAGAAGTTTTTTCAGAGAGTCTTGAACCATTAGTTGACCATAAAAATAGTCTTGGAGTCCTTACTTTTTTAAAAACAACTGAGGATATCTACGATGAGTATGATGGTCGAGATCAACCTGAGCAGATTAAGGATTTCATTAAATATGCAGTAGAGAATTGGAATATCCAGTATGTATTGCTTGTGGGAGGAGCCAGTCTGCTTCCATCGAGATACGTCCATATCTACTATGAGTATGATTATCAGGATGAATGGGTTTTCGTCTCTGATTTGTATTACGCTGATTTGTACGATGTGTACGGAAATTTTTCCAGCTGGGACACCAATGAAAATGATATCTTTGCAGAATACAATTGGGGTGTCCACCATCTGTATGATGATGTCGATCTTCATCCTGATATCTATCTAGGTCGACTCGCATGTACAATAGAAAATGAAGTCACAATATGTACAAATAAAATTATTACCTATGAAAATGAAAAGGCGTACGCGCAACCATGGTTCACCAATTTAACAATCATCGGTGGAGATTCCTTACCGGGGGATGAAGAGCAAATAGATGAGGGTGAGTATGTCAACGCAGGTGTTATCGATAACATGGAGGGATTTCTTCCAAAGAGAATATGGGCATCAAATGGAATGTTATACGATGCAGCAAATATTCAAGATGCGATTAATACTGGTTCTGGTTTTGTTTTTTTCAATGGGCATGGGAACTTGGATATATGGGCAACCCATCCGCATGAAAGTAATAACTGGATACCACCAGGATACTATACAAACGCACATCTCAATGCCCTTTCGAATGGAAAAAAACTTCCCATCGTCATATCCGATGCATGTTATCATTGCACTTATAATGTCGCGTCTGATTGCTTTGGATGGACGTTTGTAAAGAACCCAAATGGTGGATCTATTGCTTTTTTAGGTTCGACAGACATTGACGTGTCCCATGAGGGAGTCGATATTATAACAAAAGGCATAGAAAAACTCTGTATAGTGATGTCTCAAAATTATATGGATGGAGATACAACAGTAGGGGAGTTATGGGGACATGGGCTCCATACCTATTTAACAACTGCAGACATGGATGAAATGGACTATATCACCGTTGAAGAATTCCAACTGTTTGGAGACCCTTCCTTAAAAATAAGCGAACAATCACAACCACCAGCCAAACCAGAAACACCCAGAGGTACTATATCCGGGAAAATTAATACCAAATATACCTACACATCCTCGACAACTGACCCCGATGGTGATAATATCTCATATATGTTCGACTGGAGTGACGGGACATTTAGCAGCTGGGTAGGACCTTACAATAGCGGTGCGAGTGCATCAGCAGAAAAAATTTGGACGAAAAAAGGGACTTATTACATCAGAGTAATCGCAAAGGATTCTCATGGAATACTCAGTCAATGGTCAGATCCACTGGTTGTTACCATGCCATTTTCCTATGACAATCCGATCCTGCAGTTCCTGAAAACCTTATTTGAGCGGTTTCCGAATGCCTTCTCAATCCTACGACATTTGATGGGATACTAAGAAATCTCCATCCTTTTCTTTTTGCTTTCTCACAACAAAAACCATATTTGAAACCGTGTCACTGCTTTCCCTCAGCAGGATATGTTTTTAAGGGAAGAATTGCTATAGAAACCAGGTGAGGTAATATATGGTAAATAATAAATGTAGTAAATGTGGTGCTGAAATACCAGCGGACTCCAAGTTTTGTGTGGATTGTGGAACGGAAATTAGAAAAGAAATAGATGAACAAATAAACAAATCCTCTCCTGTCATTCAAGATGAAGCACAAAATATTGTAAGAACAAGATTTGCAAAAGGTGAAATCACAAAGAAAGAGTATAAGAAGAAGAAGAAAGTTTTACAGAAATAGAATAAGTTTTCAGATTTAGGGGGAAACAATGAGTGAACATATTAAAACAGAATATGAAATAGCAGTAGAATTTGATGATTTAAAAATAAAAGGTGATAAGAAATGGGTTTCTCTGGATTGGCTCGAAGAACAAGTTAAAAAAAGAAGGGATATGTTCAAAGGTCTTGTTGATATTTCAGAATTGACTTGGGTTTTAAAACTTCTTGAAATGGAAGAAAAACAATCGGTGAAGGGATGACATGAAATGGCAGGGGTTATTTTCTTACCATGAGGTAGCATAAAAGCTGTAACAAATAACAAATTCTTGATATGCCCTCATTGTAATTAATATGAAGATATTGCAAGGATAAAGAAAAAAAGAGATTAAAAAGAAGGATTCTGTCAACTCTAAGGATACGTTTTTAACAAAAAATTTAAAGAAAACTATAATAGATAACGAGAGATAATGAACCTGAACGGAGGTTTGTGAAATGTCTGTTATAAAAATAGTAGAAGTGATAGGAAGCTCACCAAAGAGCTGGGAAGATGCTGCCAAAAATGCACTTGAAGAAACTGCGGATACAATAAGGGATATTAAATCAATTGATGCGAAACATTTCACTGCAAAGGTGGAAAATAATAAAATTGTGGAATATCGTGCTGTAGTACGAATAGCCTTTGGTGTGGAAAAATAAAGTTGAAATAATATCAAATGCAACGATTGTAGTACTTTAAGAGTAAGGTAAAAATATTTTAACAAAATCGTAAGGTGGCGGGAAAAAAATCTAGATTAGTAATGGTTAAATAACCTTAACTCATTTGTCTCAAAACAATAAGAAAAAGCTAAAATTAGGGATCCAAAGCCCCTCCTGAAAAAAACAAAATAAAATTGTGATAAAAACCATAGAATAGAATTTTTTTTATATAAACGTAGCGACTAGTCATTAACATGGTTTTAATCTTCAAGGTTTTTGTGCTGATCGATATAGATTACATTGTTTTTATACTGTTCTTCAATTATTATTAAGATATGCTCATATAATTTAATGACATTTGATAAAGTAAGGTGATAAACTATGGAATACGCCCTCGTTGATGAGAGAACCGGAATCCTTAAACACATCTGGGAAGAGACTTAAATCCATATAGTGAGGTTGAGCAACGTATTTTTCCACTCTTAATCCCATCCTCTGCTCTAACTAAACTAAACACTGCGCTGTAATACCAAGCAAAAAAATTAAGAAAAAAGAAGTAAGATATAGAAAATAAAAAAGTTATTCCTTTAATTCTATTAATAGTTACCATTTTTTATATCATTAAATAACCCTAATCTAGCGTTATTACCTAAATCCAGTATGGCTTGGTTTTCGTGCTGCGAGAGCGGGGTTCTAATGCTATCGTCATCATTAATAAGGGGACTGAAAAGATTATTAAGATAACTGCAAAGATTATTTTTATCATTTTATTTACCTCGTTTATATATAATTCGTATATTGTATATAATAATGATTTACTTTTGATTAAAAAACAATATAAAAACAGTATAAAATCAAGTTTGAAAAAAGGAAATGGGGAGTCGTGTCCGAGGAGGGAAAGGTAGACCAAAAAGAGTCTTTCTGGGAATTTATCTGCCGTTTGACTCCCCCAAGAGATATTATCTTTCATTTGCATAAAAACATTTGGTAAGTTTTAAGGATATGTTTTTAATGAAGAAAAAATAGCACAAAACAATAGGCCTGCCCTAGTAAGTAGCATTTTTATTGTTACATCGCTTATGAAATTTATTTTTACAAAACATTTAAATGACGAAAGTGGATAACAAAAATAGGAGGATTTATTAAATGAGAAAAAACCTAATATTTGGTAGTCTGCTAGCAGGTTTCCTGATGTTGTTGTTGCCAGCAGTATCTGCAGCAGAGGCAAACGTAGCGCAAGTAGCCAAAAAATCACCATATCTCCTTAAAGCCCAAGAAACCTATATGGAGACAATTCGAGCAAAATATACAAATGGCCCAAGCCCGCAAACGATTATTATAACGTTAGCGATTATGCTCCTAAAACTGATACGAGCGGGCATGTTATTCATGGATGCAGTGATATTGTTCATTATCTATAAGATAATCAGCGGCGGACAGAATAATACCCTAGCCTGTTAATCTTTTCTTCTTTTTTTTCATTTGATTCTGTAACACAAAAACCATTGAGTCTTTAAAATCGTGTTAATGCTTGTCCGATACTATTAGGAAGATACTTTATGACGTATAACTCTGGTTTTACATCGAGAAATAATGCTGCAAGTAATTTCAACTGCTGACATTTGAAAAGCATTAATTTTTTGATATGCATAAGCACCTACCCTGCTGTA
>CAZGIV010000134.1:0-6946 GCA_964526175.1 uncultured Thermoplasmatales archaeon
AACCCTCACTCCTGATCGCAATCTCTCCAAAAGAGAGGGGGAGTGGGCCAGGCCGGAATTATCTGATTTCAATCTGGAAACGTGTCAACCTTAACCGGATTTTATCGCTTAGTCTACATTGAATCAAAAGTATTAGATAAGAATTTTTTATAATCAGAAAAACGAATCAAAAAGTTATGGTGCCGTCAAATGTCAATGATTATTCGAATTGAAACATTACTTCTTGTCAGCTAAGAAATATCATATGGTTCTTGTGCTGGTCGCCAGTCGAACTGCACCCAGGGGACTATCAAAAAGACCCTGCCGAAAATCGGATACGGCAACCTATAAGGTTTGTTCCAGTAATTCTGGTTCCATCGGTCCCCATGGGTCAGCTGCAGGCTATGAAAAAAGCCTGCTTGAACGGTATTGTTGATAAAATTGTTTTGTTTTATATGATTAAACCCGTCTTCGTATAGATGGACGCCGTAAGCGTTATTTTCAATGGAATTGTATTGGCAAGTATTATAGCCACTACCGACAATGTCAATGCCGCAACTACTGCAGTTACTTATACGATTTCTGAGGATATCATTGTAAGCTCCGTTAAAAATATATATCCCGGTTGGACAATGGTCGATGATATTGTCGGAAACCAAATTATGGAAATATGGGCTTAACCAAATCCCATAATAGGCATACGCATACTTAATTGTGTTATTGACGACTTTCGAGTAATTGGAATAACATCCAATGATGCTGTCTTGGGCATAACACAGAGTGTTGTTTGAAATAACACAGCCATAAGCCGGACCATGCACTATGATGATAGACCAAAACCCCAATCCTTGATTTTGCATACGAAATCCTGTGATTGTGGCATTTTGGGCTCTAACATCGATGACATTACTGAGCCCCTGTCCGTTGATGTACGGCTTCCCAGTGTCGCTTCCATTCCCAAGCTCATAAGGTATCCCTCTTAAGGAAATCCCTTCATCGGCGATAGTTAATCCGTGTTCCTTGTAGGTTCCGCTATACACCTCGATAGTATCGCCGGGGCTTGAATGGTTCAATGCTTCTTTGATTGATGTATAATCAGCGTCGCCAGGTTCGTTATCGACGGTGATAATATTTCCTGAACCTCCTTTGTGTTGCTCAAGAATTTGACATGTTGCAGAGAAACCAAGGAGTGAAATTATGGGTAAGATTACCAATAATGAACTGATTTTCTTCATATTTCCTCTTTGATTATATCTTTCATATATTATATATTATTTATGGATAATGAATCCATACTTCACATCCATATTCCGGCTCAAACGCATTGAATTGGTATCGTAAGGAAACCGTTCCTACCACAAGCCGACCACTATTTTTTGGAAATTCAATCATAGATCGAGCACCGGTATCATAATAATTCCCAAAACCATTTGATTTTTCATAATGAATCGGACCTTCTGGGTTTTTTACACTCGGAATCAAGTTCGTCCCGTCATATTTCCAAACTTCGCAACCATACGAAGAAGTTGGGCCTCCAAGTTGAATATTTAAAGTTCCGATCCATAATTTGTTATTACAAAAAAACATTGACCAAGGATATTTATTGAAATAAGATCCGAAGCCATCTGACCAATGCCCTTCTCCGGACTCTCCTACTATTTTTAACCATGGATTAGAGCTTGCGTTATTATATCTCCATAATTCTAAAGCTTGATATTGATAATCTGGTCCTTGATAAGATTGTAAGAAGCTAGCGGCCACGCCAACATACAGATACTGATCATTTTCTTGTTGGTCTTTTGTAACAATCAATCCCCGAATACCATAGTTCTGATCCTCACCAAAACCCTCATAATAACTACCACCATTTGAAAGTGGTACCTTATGCCAGTCGGTTGAATCTCCAGATCCTGACCTGAACAGTTCACATCCTCTTTCTCCCCCCAAAGCCGGAGCGTTAAATGTTCCAACGTATAGCATACCTTTGAACACCGCCATTCGCCATGCGTAGACATTCTTGGCAGATGACCCCACACCATCAACAACTCTGAATCCCCTATCGACAACCTTTTCCCACTGAGTGCAATCGGAATTAGTATTGCGATAAACTTGACAGAAACCATCATCGGAAGAATCCCAATTCATGGTCCCAACATAAAGGTGTCCCTTAAATTCTGCCATACTGGTCACTGCGCAATTATGTTCTGAGCCACCAAACAATTTGAATCCTTCTGTAGCCACTTCCGTCCATGTTGACCCATCGTATCGCCATACTTCACACCCTTTTTCGGGGCTACTCCAAGTTCCAGCAAATAGGTATCCGCCAAAATTAATGAAGGTACCACATCCCCAGTTTGTTGTGTCACCAAAACCAGAGTCGGTTTTATCATTCCCGTTTCCATAAATGACCGGCGACCAAGGAGGATTGAGACTCTTATTATACTTCCAGATTTCGCAACCATCACTCGCAATTGCTCTCCTTTTAATGATGAATTCGCCAAAACGTGGGACAATATTACCACTTAAATCCACACCTATGACTTCAGCTTCACCACAAAACTCGTTTAAACCATCAGGACCCCATGGATATACTGCCACACCGCCTGCAAAGTACATAAGATTATTCGGTTGAACGATAGTTTCCGAAGAAAGGTTCAAAGTCAATTTATACATATTGCCAAAACTCGAAACATTCGAAATCGAAGATACAGTAACATTGTTCCCATGTACATCCTTAAGTTTACTTCCTATTGTTATGTTTCTTGCTTCCTTTAAAACCCCATTCACCAGAAAAACCTGATTCGGACTTGCATATATACTATTAATTCTCAAAGTATAATTTGGTGATATTGAAGAGGGAATATTATTGATTAGTTGAACTTTGGCATTAAAATATCTTTGAGTGCTATAATTATATGCTTTGATTGAATCACCAGATTGTATATTTTCGATGTTCTTATATGATCCATCGGCCATTGTGATTTGTGTAGTAGCAGAGAAACCATCAAAGAGGTCTGGAAGTAACCATTTCCATTTGTTGAGATTTTCAGTTCCTACATAAAGTTCATTGTTATAAATTTCAATTCCCCTGGTTGCTACGTTATGGCTTGTTAAAATGCTTCCTTCCCAAAAGCCATCTTGCACCAACAATTTTCGCCATCCATGGTAAGCTCTGCACAGGTGGAATTCATAAAAGCCGACTAAGACTTGGTTATCGTTACCGACTAAGGCATTGCCATAGGGGTTTTTGAGTACAGCGTAGACGCGGTACGTGCCGTTGTCAAATGGTATGTCTGAGGTATTCACAAGGCCGTTGAAGATAGTGTCCAAAGGGAGTTGATTTCCCACGGTGATTGTACGAGGTGATGTCTCATTTATCACATCTTCAGCAACATACCATGATTGCTCATAATAATACTGTATTTGTATGGATAAATATCCTTTGATGTCTGTCGAACCAGTGTTCTTTATCTTGGATTGATTTCGATAATGGATGATGAGTTTCGGAGCATAAGATGTTCCTTTTTCCCTGCTGTAGACATCAACGTATTCTTTCCCAGTTGGTGAAGTCCCATTGATGTCACGACTGCTGCGAAGGCAGAATTTAGTCATCCCGTCCTTCTGAATCCAACTATGATTGGTGATTGTGATAGTATTCCTACCGTTCACGAAGTTCGTAGTACTTAGACCGCCACCGTTCCCAGAGTAATGGCTCTTATTATAGTCTCCGAACTGAAGTGGATTGTGGGGATAGGTGGGCTGCCCGTTCTGTATTGTAAGGGTAAAGTCAGTGGTGGAGTTATCACCCTTCTTATACAATGAGAGCGTCGCGTTATCGATATATGCATTGGAAGGGAGCGACGATGTATTGAAAATTAGGAAACCTCGATAAACGTAATAAGTAGGATTGGGTAACGTCGATCCTTTATTTTGTCCTACGGTAATGTAATCTGCTGAACTTGAGATCGTACCTGTGCCAGCGGACCAGGAAGTATTGTAACTCGTGCTACTTGATTTGCAGATGTACCCGTCGCTGGTTGAGGAGAGCCAGATGTTCTGCTCCTGGGTCGGATCGATGACCACTGGGAATGTCATCTGCATCAGATCTGCGACCCGTAACCCGGAGAGAAGGAAATAGTTCCCATTGTACTGGATGATCCGATAGGTTAACTGGTGCCGCATCGATTCGTTCATCTGTTCATAAGCCTCACCAATCGGTAACGAACATTGCAACACACTTGCAGCATCTCTGAAATCTATTTGCCCTTCTGAAACCGTAAGGTTACCAGTGATTGGAGTGGAAGTATTATATAACTGGAGATTCTGGAAATCCAATTTTGTGATAAACACGAGGAACGAATTGTTACTGCAACCATAGAGTGATGGCGGATGATTCTGCAACACGGTTTTTGTTGCATTACTAAGAATAATGTTTTCCTTCAATCTGGTATTTTCATAGCTATAAACAACGTTAGTACCAGTGAAAACATTCTCATATAGGATGGAATCATTAGTGACTAACCCTTGACTACTTTGTACATTCTGCAGATACTGGTAAGACCAGTTACTCCCCAGGTCAAGATAGCCGACCCCAACAAGTTTGCTTCTAATCACGTGGATCGTGGGATCCGTTGATCTGTTGTATGCGAATGCCACAGGCCAGTTATTTTGAATATTGGGTTTGAAATAAACATTGAACAATCCACGATCGTTTCCTATTCGATATCCATAGTTGTATGCAGGATGATTGTTTGTTAACTGACGAAGTGAGCTGTTAATCGGCATCCATGTACCATTCTCTGCCTTATAATTCACAGGTCCTTGATAGGTATCAAGAATGTTATCTCCCGAAGAAGCGTCATAGTAGGTGTTCCAAGTGAGTCCTCTTCCAACCACAGTGAGGTTCTCTGTCGGGTTCGGTGGATCGGTTATGTTGATGTATTCGTTATCTGTATAATTATCTTTGAGTGTAGCAATGGCTATCGTTGAATATACCGTAACATTAAAACTATGTTGTGATGAGCTATTTGCATTGCTTACATTATCATTCGCCCAGATGGAATAATTATATCGTCCATGTTGCCAGGTATCAGAAAAAATCAATTCATACGTAGAACCTTGTTTCTTATTCATAGAAAAATTCCCATAGGAACTATCCGGGTATGTGACGTTAATTTTCACCAGGTTTACGCCACTTAGATTGTCCGTGACAGTAGGACTGATTGTGATATTGAATCCAAAACCAACGGTCTGTGGGTTTGCGGAAACCGCGGAGATCTGTGGCGGATAACGATCCGTTGTCTCTGCTTTTATGATATCCGGATTGAAATCTGTTTTAATTATCAACGATGATATTATAACAAACATTACTACGATTAGAACGTATTTTTTCTTCATCTGATTTTTCCTCCCCTAAAAATACAATATATGAAGAATTAAATAATCTTTTAGAATATAAATATAGTGCTCAAAATGTGTAACAAATGTTTTAAAAATTTATATAAGGATTATTGTCATCAGATTCAGGAAATCATAATATTGAAAAAATTTTTACAATACAACTAAAATTGAAAGAATTCTAAATTCTTTAAAATTGATTCTTCTCATCATTTCAATTATACAAATCCAGATTATAGGTTTTTTTCTAAATCATACTCACTGATATTTTTTTCTCAATCACTCACAAAAACGTAATATACCATTTATAATTCAGTAATTTTTCTAATCACAATCTTTTTTTCAGCAGGGTAATAATCTATCCTCACCTTTTCTTTATTTTCAAAATTTGCTGCATTCGCGATTTGTTTACCAACATAGATCCTGTATGCTCCATCTTTATCTTTGAAAATCTTACCAATGTCGGTAATTGGCTTTTCTACCACTTCTTTATAAAACTGTTAACTTCCTTAAATACTTATTCCTTACAGTTCCGTAAAGTTTATTAACCCTTACTAATTACATTTCTGTAAGGAATTGTAAAGTATGGAAGTGGACCCAAAAACCTGGAAACAATTCGAACGATTCATGCTCACCAGACTACAATACAATCCTAAAACGACGATACGGGATCGAATCCGTAAACTCATCCATCTCGAAAAACATGGTATAGAACTTCTTAACTTCAACCCAGAACAAGCTTATGACTACTTTGCAAAACGTATAGAAAACGGGACAAAAGGGTTCCAACTCAATCATTACATCAAATCTCTCAATTCCTGGTGCAAGTTCCGCGACATCACCCACACCTTCACCACATACAAAGCATACGAAAAGCCCATTAAAACCCCAACATCACAAGACATCAACCTTGTTCTACGTAGCTGCGATCGAAGTAGGGCAGGCAAGCGAACAAAAGCCATCATCTATCTCCTCGCGAACACAGGCATGCGCATCGGTGAGCTCTGCAACCTCAAACTCGATGACATCGACTGGAACAAAAACGAACTCATCGTCACCGGCAAAGGACAAAAAACAAGGATCATCCCAGTCAAAGACTATGTTCTCCACGGAACCCAACATCCAAGCCTCATCAACTACGTACGAAATCACCGCTTCAAAACCCATGCATCCTATATCTTCACCCAGAAATCAGGAAAAATCACCGAAGCACAAGCACGTAAGGACATCAAAACCGTCGCACGAAAAGCAGGCATGGGCTGGATTCACCCACACTCATTCCGCCATTTCTACGCAACAAATCTCTTGAAACACGGCATTCATGTCAAGATCGTCCAAATCCTCCTCGGCCATTCCAACATCAAAACGACCTCACGCTACCTTCACGCAGTGGAATACGACATCAGGAAAGCAATACAAGAAACAACCCTGGATAACGTCTTATACACTGAAGGAGTGTCAACCGATCCTGTATTTTTCGACAACCTCGACGCAGACACCAGAAGGAAATGAAAATGGGCCAGGCCGAACCCACCAGAGTCAACAGGAGAGAAACAGACCAAGAAAACAC
>CAZGIV010000135.1:0-6881 GCA_964526175.1 uncultured Thermoplasmatales archaeon
ATTGATGTTGTTATTGATTCTCTACGGAAAATCACCGATGAATTTGAAGAATGAAAAATACTTTTTGATTGATTACCTAACAACATCGAAAGCGTTCAAATATCATTACCGACGAAAATATTTTTTACCAGTAAAATGAGATGTCAATTCTCCTGTTGTTTGGATGAGAAAAGAATTTATGTTTTTGGAGGGAGCTGTAAACCCTGAGGCTTTATGTCCGCCCCGACATTACATTTTATATTTAACAGATGTAAAACCATTATTTTTTACTAGTAAATACGAGCCCGAATCTCCCTCCTCAATTCTGTTATTTTGGAAGAGTGAGGATCAAACTCCTGAATAAGAATGAGATTTAATTTAGACCCTGCGGTCAATGATTAGCACAAAATATGAGTTTGTTATATATACTATGAGATTTATTGATTTTTGGTACGATTAGGATTGATTTTAAGGTTCGGGCTTTGAACTTGAACTATATCATCCCGGTTCTGGCCATATCATTCTTTATCATGGTAATGATTGACTGAAATAATTTTAATTAATTGAATTTCAAATCCCTAATTGGGACTCTTTAAATCTAAATTATAAGGATATGTTTTTAAAGAAATTCTTTTAAATATACTCATATTTCCTGTCTACGTTGAGCTAGGCATCATCATTGCATTACTTCCCTTTATACGAGAGCTTTTTTGACCAAGCTCATCACTCTTCAAAGGATATATTTTTAAAGGGGATGATTGTTATATAATCTTACAAAGGGAATAATTATGAAAAAAAGTCTTTTAATTTACCTAAGCATTGTCATTTTATGCGTATTTATCCTTGCGTCATTTTCGAATGTCATAAGCATTCAGAATGTTACCGCTCAACATCAAAAAAAGATAAAAAAAAAATTACAGCAACATGATTTTTTTCAAAATATCACAGATTTCACCGATCAATCATGCCTTACTGCTGCAATGTCTTCTACTCTGAGTGTTGATGATGCTAATCCTGCTTTTAAAATTATAACGAACGAACCTATCAATAGGAGTACGAACATATCATTTCTACATAAAACAGACTACTTTTTAACTCCTAAAGGTATTGATACCTCAGTTGACGAAATAGTTCCCTACGAGCAGAACGAACCACCATTGAATATTACTGTCACCGGTCCAAGTAATTTGAGTAATACTACATTATATTATAGGTACAGTGATGTTAATTTTTCGAACGGATATTTAACAGGAATATCAAGAGACGATACATTTAGAGATGGTGTTGATAGTAATTATATGAACTATCCAAATCAGTGCATCGTCATCGATGGAATAGCCTATGTAGTTACCTGTTATGACAATGCATTAGTTATTGTAGATGCGACAAACACAAGTGATTTGGAAGAAATATCGCATACAACAGATGGATCATATCTTAATCTACCAAGAGATATAGCAGTGACAAATGATAGTAAGTATTGCTATATCATTGATTATACTACACACTCTCATTTAACTATGTGGGATATTTCAAATAAAGAATCACCAATGAGAATAAATCAAACGACATTCACCAGTGAGAAAGGGATGTCATGCATCCTTGATAACTCAAATAATTATCTCTATGTATGTACACAAGCCGAAGTTAGGATTGTTAATATTACCAACAAAACCAGCCATCAGATGAACGTGATGTCTACGTTTCATACAGGAATGTCATCACGCCAAATATGGCTTGCTACCCCATATAAAAACACGTTGTACGTATCAAACTATGACGTTGGATATTCAGGTTACGGCTGGTTCGTCTACAATATTTCAGATAAGACTGCTCCATTGTATGTACGGACGCTGAACTCTTCATTGCTTGTCAATCTAGGATGTCCTATTTATACACAAAATGGATTTGATTATTTTATCTTTGAAGCAAGGACTCATCTATCGTTGTTTTTTATTGGGTATCTTGTTGCGTGGAACATATCATCTGACCCCAATAACCCTACTTTCATGTGGATACGGAATGCAATGACGGGAAATGGCAACTATTCATGCGGCGGTATCGCGATGAAAGATGGATATCTCTTTATAGCAAATAAAAATGACAATATATCAGGATATAACAATGGAGTTGATGTCTGGAATATAACCGATATTGAAAGCAAACCGACGTTCATGTTTAGGATTTCTGGAGGAGGCGCACCAAATTATTTAAAAATGGAACATGAACTAGAGTTCGATCGTTATGGAACTGTTGAGACAATATATGGACTATCACAGGATAATGATGCACTTACATCAATGCATCTAAATTGGTCTATTCCTCTAAACGGATGGGTAAAATATGGAATCGATTCTACCTATCCATGGTCATTTTCTTTTAATTTTACAAACGGAACTGGATATTATAAATTCTTTTCAATTGGACAAAAATCAGGTTTCCCTGCAGAGGACCCCCCTTTAACACAAGATACAATCGCACATTATACAAACCTCCAACTTAAAGCAAACTTCATATATACCCCTGAAAACCCAACTGCTTTTAGTAAAATTCATTTCACTGATACATCAACTGCTATCAATGGAACTATTATGTCTTGGTGGTGGGATTTCGGCGATAATTATTATTCCGACCTGCAGAACCCAGAACATTGCTATTGCAACGATGGAACCTACAACGTGACTCTTACTGTGACAGATAATTATAGTACGGCAAATTCAGCACAAAAAACCATCAGTGTAAACACCCCTATCAACAATCCACCAAATCAACCCAGTAACCCAAATCCAATAAATGACTCAACGGATGTATCGGTTAACGCTGATTTGAATTGGATGTGTAGTGATCCTGATGGGGACCCACTGGTCTACGACATCTACTTTGGACAAAGCAGCTCACCCCCCTTGGTGGCAAGTAATATATCTGAGACCATGTTTGATACAGGGGTTCTGATGTATAACACCTTATATTACTGGAAAATTGTCGCTTGGGATAATAATGGTGCATATACAGAAGGAGCGATATGGACCTTTACGACGAAAGCAAGTCTCCCACCTGTCTTCGGGTCACCCACACCAGCCAATGGTTCGACCAGTCAACCCGTAGGTCTCACCTGGAGTATCCCAATCAATGATCCTGAAGGTGATCAATTCTCATGGACAATCCAATGTAGCGACGGACAGTCCAACAGTGGAACTGGCGCAAGCAACGGAACCAAGACACTCTCGCTTTCTGGTCTTGCGTATGGGACAACATATACAATGTGGGTGAATGCGACTGATCCTGCCGGCAGTGGTGTGTATACAAGAAATTGGTACACCTTCACTACATTATCAGACATTGCACCACCAATTACGATTATTTTTTTCAATGGAACCATCGGGGAGAATCATTGGTATATGAACCCTGTAACAATAACCTTCATCGCAACAGATAACCTAAGCGGAGTAAATTACACCATGTACAAACTTGATGAGGACAGTTGGAATATATACACCAATCCCGTTATCGTTTCTAATGATGCCGAACATACCATAAAATACTATTCGATCGATAATGAGGGCAATATAGAAGACGTGAAATCCTCTGATTTCAAAATCGATCAGGTTCCACCGATGACAACGCATAGTTATTCAGGAGAAATAGGATTAAACGGGTGGTATATCAGCAGCGGTACCTTTTTCCTAAACGCTATCGACAATACTTCTGGAGTCAACCACACTTACTATAAAATTGACAGCAATACATGGACTGAATACACCGCCCCAGTCGTTTTAGATGCTGATGGTACACATACCATCGAATATTATTCAGTTGACAACGCAGGGAATGAGGAACCAGTAAAAGGTCCATTCACCTTCAAGATAGACAAAACACCACCGACGATTACTCTTAAAAAAGAACAAATCGGATTCTTTGAGGTCAAATTCACTGCAGAAGTCAATGATGTGACTAGTGGTATTGACCGGGTAGAGTTCTCTCTTGATGGAGTATTGCAATCTAATGATACTCAATCACCTTATGAATGGACCTGGACAGGAATTGGGAATCATCAAGTGACTGCAACAGCTTTTGATATGGCAGGTAATTCGCAGAGTCAGTCAATGAGCACACCTTATGAGCTAATTCAAGGTATACTCTCCATTCAATTCCAATTTATACAACAGATATTAACACAAAAACTTGGTAAACAGCTGCTCTTATAATCCCTTTCTTTTTCTTATCAATTTGTGATTCACCTAAAAACCATTAGTGTCTTAAAACCGTGTAAATGATTGTCCGCTACGTTTATATGAATATTTCTGTTTTGTGTTTTTTAGGACGAAAACAACTCATTTCTTGTGATGGGCTTTGAATGTCAACTATATCATCCCGGTTCGGACCTTAATACAAAGGTTAAATATATAGGATCATTTCTCCAATAAAATTGAAAAATTACACGGGTAATTTAGTGAGATGTTAATATCCTTGCTAGATATTGTTACGCCCGCATCGGGATTCGAACCCGAGTCTGAGGCTCCGCAGGCCTCTAGGATATCCAAGCTACCCCATACGGGCTATTGTAGTAATACACAACTATCCAATACGTAAAACAGGAAAAAATTTATTACATTTTTTACTGCATTTCGTATCGAATCGCGATACTATTTCGACATGAAACCAGTATCTCCCTAATATCTTTATGGTCGAGAAAGAAATACTCAAAATAGACAGATAAAATCTCTTCAATATACCTTTATTGCCTCAGTAATATATATGAAAAAAATAGGATACTGCCTCGTATAAAATCTATTGAAGGTTATCAATTATTTTAGAGTAGAGTATTGATATGGGAGATGAAACAGCTTAGGAATACAGATCCGCCAAAGAAAATGATGAATCGGTACAGAGAAGACGTAAAAGAACTCCTTTTTATTTTTACTACAAAAAATCCTACACTGATTCCTCCAATTATAATAAGAATCGTGTACAGGGATTGAAAAGAATACAGTACAATCAATGGGAGAAGAACAATGATATATATTATAATAAATATTTTTAGTGTCGTGTGTGCTTTATCAATTCCAATCCAAACAGCGAATGTTTTCGATCCGCTCGCTTTATCATATGAATAGTCGGAAATATGATTATCAACTTGTGCAATGCAACCAAAAATACCTAAAGAAAGAGCGACAAGCACATTTAATACGGTGATGGAACCAGCAAGATACGAACCCCAGAGCACTAGGGCAACAAAAGCAGTAAAATGCCATAGAATGTCCAATCCAGGTCTTCCCTTTAATCGGAGAGGTGGAGCAGAGTACGCCCACATCCAGAAAATTAAAAGGAAGCAGAATACGAAAACCCAGAGGTTATAAAAAACAGAGAAGCCTAAAGGGATGATAACAAAGATGATATTGAGTACCACTGCTGTGTGTTTTGATATGGTTTCAGATGCGATTGCATTCAGATGCGCTCTTCGGGGATTCTCCCTATCGGTATCGATATCATAGTAGTTGTTTATAGCAAACGTAAAGGCAAGGATGAAAAAGGTAGATACCGAAAAGAAAAAGAAAGGTATGGTGTAGCTGCTGAGATCCAAGGACGAAATTCCTAAGATAAATCCAAAAAAAGAAATCGCTGACCAATTCAAAACTCCTCGAATTCTGATAAATCCTGTTAAAAAAACAAAGACCAGGTTATTATTTTTTTTATATGCTTTCTCCATGGAAATCTTCATTTCAATTATGAATCAATACATAAGTTTATACTATCATTGGTTGATTTCGATTGAATAGATAATATGGAAAAAATAAAGGAGTACGATTGTCAATACACATTATTTTATCACATCAACCATTGCTACTTTCTCAAGGATGATATCACCATAGTTACACTCAGGGATGATGGATAACTCTTGATCGGTGATACCAAATCGTTCCAGAGTAGTTCTGTCCCCGTGGATTGCGTTTTCATCAATGGTGAGAGTAAAAGTCTTTAATAGTTTTTTAATTATCGTTTCATCGACTTTCCTATTTCTTTTTTTATTTAACGGATCAGTCAGGACGAAAACAATCTGTTGCTTTCCTTTTTTTATCCCTATTTTTTTTAACGCTTTTTCAATCTGTCGCTCACCAGCAGCATATAACAAGATTTCTAACGCAAGTGAGTTTGTCGCATTAGTCCCTTGTTCAAATGCTCTCTGAGCATGATTAGTCGCTGAAATCAAATGATCCTTCGAATAGATAACGGTTGCATCCAATGCTTGAATCACGAGATTTTCTTTTATTGAAAACGTTAGAAGTTGTTGAATAAATCTTTCGATATTCTCAATAGTCCCGTTCGTACCAATGACTTCGATCATCGTTTCGAACCCCTGAGTGCTTTATTTCCGTGGCCGCTGCTCTCCCCGATTTGTTTTTTTATATTCGTCGCGACTGCTTTTCCAATCGCCTTGATTTTTGCGAGACGTTCCAAAGGAACGTTCCGTAACTCATTTACACTTTTAAATCCTTCACGATACAAAGCGCGTGCACGTACTCTACCAATGCCTTTTAAGGTAACAAGATTGAGTAGCTCTTCTTTACATCCATTTTGTACTCGCAAGAGAAGATTGTTAATATCAGAGACGCAAGAAAAATTATACATACGTGCGTACTCTCTAGCCGCATGCAGTAACCATTCTGACATATCAACGATGGTATGGACATCCCCTGGCCAAATATTGTATTTGAGAACAAGGGCATCGTATGGTTTTTCTTCAATCCAATCTTCCAAGAGAAAAGCGGTTTTTAAATCACTTAAAAACCATTCATACTCATCACTTGATGAATTAGGGATGTCTAAAAGAAGAGAGTGCTGAATATGTTCTGCTTTTTCCTCGACCCAGGAATCTGCGCCTCGGAGATAGAGTGATCGGATGT
>CAZGIV010000136.1:0-6872 GCA_964526175.1 uncultured Thermoplasmatales archaeon
ATACAATAGCGGGTAAACCACACACCGCACAGTGTATCGTCTACGATGCCGCAGGCAACTCGGCACTCAGCCCGGTCGTAGTATCATTAGAAGTTAACAGCCAGCAACAACAGCTCTACCCCAGTGTCCAGCTTCTGAAAGAGAAGCTGATCTAAAGACAACCACACATCGGAGTGAATAGTTCTTCACTCCCCTCTCTATCTTTTTTTTATTTTTTAACATCTTTTTTTCCTGATCTTATTATCATACTCTTTAACGCAAGGAAACTTCACAGTATCAGCTCATAAAACGGTCATCAGAGAAGGCATACCAATCCTGCGTAGGACACTAAAAACTCTCCTGCACCACCCCTTTTTCAACACTTATACTGGCGTGCCATTATCTCTTTATCTAACAGTTCATTTCCCTAAGGGATAAAGCATATATACTACGCCATCATTAATATAAGATACATATTAGAGATAGGGGAAATAAAAATATGAAGAATTCGAAAAAAAATAAGACAGCAGTAGGCAGGCTAGGTGTCGTTTTTATCATTTGTTTTGCAATGATGATGACATCTGCACTAACACCACTTGGAAATTCATTGAAACTTGACCAAATAATGCTCAATAACAAAATGAGCTATACCTTTGATTTTCAAGAACCAACGTTCCAATCAACCGATACGGCATACACGACCATAGCCATGGCTGGATGCCTTGCCGTAGGCAAAGAAGCAGGTGACCCCGCGGTTCCTGTGAAAGTCATCACCTTGCTCCTTCCACTGGAGAAAACAGTCTCTCGGATCAACGTTCTTGGAACACCGGTCATATTGAAATTATCAGGTGTTGATCTAACAGAAAAACCACTGTTCCCACAACAACGGTCGGTTCCTATCGGCAGTGATCAGCCCCAGGAATTCGTCATGAACTCAAATGTGTATTCCTCTGATGCCCTTTATCCATCAGCACGAAATTCCGATTATTCAATAGGGTATTCCCATGGGTATGCGATTCTAGCTTTTACCCTTAACCCGGTACAATATAACCCCGTGCAGGGAACCGTGGCCTATTATCCAAAAATGACGGTCACGATCACGTTGCAGCCAGAGACTACCGTAAACCAGCTGTATCGTGACAACCCCTCTGATGAAGCCTATGTACAAAGCCTTGTTTCAAACCCTGAGATAACCAATCTATACCAGAAAGCATCCTTACCGGTTTTAGAGTATCCTGGCGGTCTCTGTGACCCTAGTGGGAATTATGATTACGTGATTATCACCACCACGCAGAATGGGCTTGACTATTGGGATACCACCAGTTCAACACCTTATAACTGGGAAAGCCTCATGGCGCATCATGCCGCTGATGGATTAAGCTGTACGCTTGTCACGGTTCAGGACATCTACGCCTGTTCAGATTATTATCTACCAAATCCCTTCAACGACACCAGGGCGCATATCCGTGAGTTCTGTAAGGATGCGTACGAGGATTGGGGGACACGATTCATCCTTATCGGAGGAGACGCTGATACGATACCTGCGCGGCAGTTACATTATGCCTATGAGGGAAACGTCGATTCTGATATCTACTGGAGCAACCTTGATAACGACTTCAACAACGACCATGACGCCCAATGGGGTGAAGCAGGGGATACCGGATTTGATCTCTATGCTGAGCTCGCCATAGGTCGTATCACTTGTGATACACCTCAGGATGTCTCAAACTGGATGACGAAAAGCTTTTTCTATGCAGAGAGCACCGATGGTGATTATCTTGAAAATGGCGGGTTTTACGGCGGGAATACCGGCTGGGACGCCCAGGGGGACGATTTCGTCGACTATAGCGCCATTAAAGGCACCGATGACTGGCTTGGCCCAGACCCCAATGACCCTGGTGAGTTCCCCACATGGGTTGGCTTCCAATTTGGTTTTGAAACCTGGAATGAGGTAAACCCCGGGAACATGTTTAACCTCTCCGTAAAATACACTGAGGAGCCACCGAACCCTGGGTGGAGTGGCGCAGGAGCAGCTGGGTTCAGAACAGCCATTAACAATGATCTCGTGACCTTTATCAGTGGTATTGCTCATGCGAATAACCAAATGTCGTTAGATGTCGATGCCAGCGACTGGGCAGCAAACTACCACAACACCATGCCGTTCTTCATCCACGATTACGGATGCCACTGCGGTGATTTCGATGATGGTGATGATGGCATCATTGAAACCATGCTTTTCCACTCCGATACCGAACTTGCCTTCGGCTGTGTCTACAACACGGGGTACGGCTGGGGACAGTTCGAATCAACGAATTCAAGCAGCGCATTCCAGGCAAAAGCCTTCTGGGATTACTTCCTAGATATGGAAAACAATTCAGGGGCGTATAGCAACTGGCAATTTGGAGTAGCACATGCATGGTCAAAGGATCAGATGGCACCTATGATCGACTGGGATTATTCCTCTGGTACCTGGCGAGGTGTCATCGAATGTTGTCTGCTCTTTGGTGACCCCGCTCAAATGTTTAAGAGTCCTCACCCAAGCCAACCACCAGCGAAACCAGCAACACCAGCTGGACAAACCCTTGGAATCTGGAATGTCGAGTACTCCTATACCAGTTCAACGTCAGAGCCAGACAATGAACAAATCTACTACCTCTTCGACTGGGACGATGGAACCAGCAGCGCATGGCTTGGGCCTTTCTCTTCAGGTCAGACTGTCACAGGATCCCATAGTTGGACGGAATTAGGGACCTACGGCGTCAAAGTGAAAGCACGGGACATCTGGGGCGCAGGAAGCATCTGGTCAGACCCATTGATGGTCACCATCACCGATAATAACCCGCCGAGCATGCCTGAGATCACCGGTCCAGCGGAAGGAAAACCAGGAAACCCGTACCTCTATAACGTTCTTTCTGAGGATTTGGATGGACATAACATCTACTATTATGTTGACTGGGGAGACAATTCGACAACCGGCTGGTTCGGCCCCTATGTTTCTGGTACACAGATACATGTGACACACACCTGGAGCGCACAGGGAAGCTATACCATCAAAGCCAAGGCAAAAGACATCATGGACGCAGAAAGCGACTGGGGCACTCTTGACATTGTCATGCCGCTGGATCTCAACTTCGGAGCGACAACCCAACAGTTCTTCCCAAGCCTCCTGCTTGGTCAACGACTTATCAGTTAAAACTGGACAAAAAAACCAACTTTTTTTTTTTTTTTATTATCATAGTTCTAACTATAGAATGGTTGTACTTACCAACTTATACTCGAGAAATGATTGGACTTTACAGAGGCCCACTGATAACAATTTTTTATAAAACTAAAAACTTTTTCAACAAAGTAGAGAACACCGGTGATCAATAAAAAAAAATCTTCTTCTGTATGAAAGACTAGTTTTATCGTACTCTTACGTTAAGAAACACCATCATCTGTTTCATCTCAACGATCATTCGTAATGATGGGCAGGAACATAGGGTGATACGAGTGTAGTCACCGTAACAAGTGATGCAGCATTAGAGAGATACGACTGATTCTTTACTGATAGGCCAATGGCTGTTAATTAGAGCGGAGACCGCATCTCGTATAGAGTAGCATACGTGTTGAGTGTGGAACGGATAAAAAGCAGGTATGTAGGAGGACAACAATGATATTTCATCGAAAGCAACTTGGGCATATGCCAAGAAAAGGGCAACGATTGACCTTCTACCTGTTCGTCATCTTAAGTCCAGTTTCTCGTATACTCTACTCATTGTATGATATTTTGCACCGGAATCCTTCAGCTCAAGACAATACCGCTTGAAGAAGAACATGCATACATCTTCTCGAAGAGGTATCAATAGATATAGGGAAGCGCTGTTTTCAATGAAATAACCTGTACGCTTAGTTAGGGGGACGACCTTCAGTTCCTGATATACTATGGTAGTTTTATCCCATCATCATTCCTTGTGAGATACCTTTTGTAAAGACCCAGTAATAATAATATTGAAAGAGGAATTAGGACTAAATCATTTCTGTTATAGTTGGTATAGAATTGATACAGATAACGTTAAGAAAAAATACCTGCTTGGTATCTGCAAAGAGGCAAGTGGGAGATAATCAAGAATATACTATCTCCTCCTTTTTTTTAAAGGGGAAGGGGGCTGTCTATTTTTACACAATTGATTTAAAATGTTTACCTTAACTAACCTCAGCAGCATTCTTTTTCATGGTGAGCTCTTGATTAAAAAAATACCTTTAAAAGTGATAGGTGTATTAAAAAAAAAAAGAAAAGAAAAAAAGAAGGGTGTTTGGCTTCTTTTACACTCCGAAGAAATGGCGGAGTATTGGGAACGCATGGGGAAACTGTTCGAACAACCAGTGTAGGAATGGGTTGTTAATACCAAAACTTGTTGGCATTCTCACATCGAGTGTCGCCCAACCGCTCTCTGCGCCATGGTCGTCTTTTAATTTCACTTGCACGGTGTAGGTTCCTGTTTCTGCCCATGTATGGGTTACCGAGAAGGCTTCCCCTGAGTCGTATGGTCCAACCCAATCGGTGATTGTGTCATCACCCCACATGACATAGGCATAGACCGTATCACCCTGATCTGGATCAGTGCCAGTGATCGTGTATTTATAGGTACTCCCTGGTTTTCCCTTTTCTGGACCAGTAATCGTTGGTGTATTTGGTGCACTGTTGGGATTAGCTATTGTCGTGAAATGCCAGATGGGGCCTTCAGCGGTGTTATGGTTTTCATCCCAAGCGACAACCTTCCAGTAATACATGGTGCTGTACGCAAGTGTTCCAGGGTTGTACGTGGTCGTAGATTGATTGCTGGAGACTTTTGGTGGTGAGCTTGCAGTCCCAAAGTACACATCATAGGTGATGGTGGTTCCTGGAGAACCTCCTCCGGTCCAGCCGAGAACTTTGTGTATATCAATGTTTGTTGCTCCGTTTGCTGGGTTTGGGTTAGTAGGCGTGTTTGGTCCGGTGTCTGCGACAAGGACTCCTGCTGCATCATCGACATAGTAAGCATTGAAGGGATTGCTGCTCGGTGGATAGGCATATCCTGTATTCATAGTGTTATTGAATACCGCTGCGATAACCGCAATGTTACCATATTGAATCGATCCAAAGGTTTGGCCCATACCACTATTATAGTTATGTCCATCCCAGGTGATTGAATCTGTAAAGGTGTCACCGACTGCGATGGAAAGTGGTTCATTGAATGCGTAATCCAAAAACGGGAATGTGTAAGGGTGACCTGAGGTATCATACCAACCTAGTGATGAGGAGATTTCTGTCACATAGACTTTTAGTTTTCCAGCGTAAGGAGTTGCTTCATTATTTGTCACTCCGACCGAAATATCCATGGTCGCATCACCGAGCCAGTCAACGTTAAGGTTTACATCGATATCAGCTACAGGTCGTGCGCCGCATTGAGTAATCGCTGTTCTATAAGCTGCTTCAGCACCAGTCCAACCACCGACAACGACTTTGTATCCATAATCGAAAAATACGGTTGGAAATCCGTAGAGGTTAAAATCATTAATTCTTGTCGATGCATGGGTGTTTTTATCATCAACTAAACAGACATAATAAAATGGATAATCCCCGCTGGTGTAGACTGCGTCTAAAGCCTCACGAGCATAATGACAATAACCGCACCAAGTAGCGGTCGCATCTTCTGCAAAAACAGTATGCGTAAAGTCTCTATTCCCGAGGTTGGTGTTATCTTTTGTATCTCCGTCACTACTAAGGGCAACAGCTCCAAATGCGGTACATAATAAGATACCGACTATACAGATTGGTATGATTTTTTTCATATTAATTTCCCCTATATACTTAATAAGACTCTTTATATAAATATATTGCTGTGCGTTTGATTATCATTTTCTTATAAAATTTATTATGTGTGTCGTATAAAAAATGATAAAAACACAGAAAGGTGGTTGATACATATCATTAATTCCGATATTTCTGTCTAAACGGAAAGTACTTTTTTTGGATCCATATGCCTTCCATCAACGCTATCGATAAACCGTACAAGGAAAATAACAGCAGTATCTAACATTAAAGGATTCGCTGTGTCGTGAAAGAAAAGTGAGATTATACGAACAAAACCCTTATAGCACCTATTCGAAGTACAACGGTTTCATTTAATAATTATATTTTTATTTTAATATTATTATTTCTGTTCTATTTTTCATCACAAGTTTTAATAATACGAGCGCCATTATTTTCTAATGGAGGTATACTAAAATGAATCAACCGAATTATTTAAGAAAAAGGATCATAGGTAAAAGGCCGCTATCCGTAGTTCTCTGCGTTCTCTTAATGATGACTGCATTGACTACCGCAACAACAATATCGTTAAAAAATGAGTACATCAATCAATCTCAACTAAATACAAATCATTTGAGCTACACGTTTTCCTTTGCAGAACCAAGTATACAACTTACATCAGCTCACAATACCCAGTATTCGAATATCCAAATGGCAGGATGTCTTTGTTTGGGCAAGCAAGCAGGCGATCCAACCCTGCCCGTCAAGTTTCTCCAACTGCTCCTACCATACGAGACAACCGTTGATTCGATAGAAGTAACCGGTGCTCCTGTTCAATACAACACACAAGGCATCGATTTGACAACACAGCGTGTGTTTCCCTACCAAAACGAGATACCTGTCGGAAGCGATATCCCACAAGAATTTGTACAAAACAATGAACTGTATGCATCCAACCAACTCTATCCTGCTACGAACCACGGAGAATATCAAATCGGATACTCTCATGGATATGCGATCCTAGACCTATCGCTTTCCCCTATGCAATTTATCCCGGCGACCGGACAAATCTATTATTACCCTGAAATGACCATAACCCTTAACCTAAAACAAAATGACG
>CAZGIV010000137.1:0-6825 GCA_964526175.1 uncultured Thermoplasmatales archaeon
CATCTGCATCGATATGTGTCACGATATGGATTTTTGCAGCGTTTCGTATGATTGTGGCTACCTCGTTGGCTCGTTGTATCAAAGAAATCCCTCGGAAATGCAGAATAGGAGAAGAGGATGATTAGTCTTTTGGTTTCGTAAGGTATTATTTTTTATAAAAGAACCTTGATATTATTTCACAAGCATAGAAGCAAAGAACAAGAAATCTAAAATAATAGCAGCGGTTACAGATTATACTACAAAAGAGGTATTTGACCATGAAAAAAGAATTCAAAGAAGGTAATATTTCTATTAGTGTTGATTATGATAAATGTAAAGGCTCAGGTCAATGTGTAACCGCATGCCCTGTTGAAATTTTTGAAGTTGTCAACAGCAAAGCAGTTGCAAAAAACATTGCGGAATGCATTGAATGCTGCGCTTGTGTTAATGCGTGTCCTTATCTTGCGATTGAGCATAGTTCCTGTTAATTTATTCAGTAGCATTTGGATTTTCTATGGAAAAAAACCAGACAGAAATACGTCTTGTCACTTCTTGGCCTGAAGATGAAATCGTCCAATTGTATAAAGCGGGAGGCTGGTGGAAAGACACCTATGACAAAGCAGGGATTCCGTCATTAATCACAGGGAGTTTTGCTTTTGCTGTGGCGGTGGATAAGAAAACCGGAAAATCAATCGGAATGGGACGTGTTATATCGGATGGTGTCTCTGACGCATATATCCAAGACGTAGTGGTTCTCGCGCTGTATCGAGGTCAGAATCTCGGTAAAAGAATAGTCCAGACACTTATTGACTTTTGTCTTGCAAAGGGGATTCAATGGATAGGGTTGATTGCCGAACCGGGGAGCAGTCAGTTCTACACAGACCTTGGATTCACATTGATGGAACATTACGTCCCGATGCTTTATTCCTTGGAGAAATAATCAATGTTATCTCTTGATGATTTTCAAAGAATTAGTCTTAAGGATAAACCTGTTTTTAATAAACACTTCGAACGATTTCCCCCAAAACATAGTGGGGAATTATTTACCACGATGGTAAGCTGGGGAGAGTATGTTGAATACCGTTATGCAGTAATTGATAATGATATCATTATTTGTAGTAAGGATAGTAATAAAATAGTCCTCCATCCGCCATCTGGGAAATTTAATAAAGATATCCTCAAACAGGTTCTCTCTCTTGCAATAAAAGAGGATATGACCTTTGGATTTATTTCAAAGACAGAGAAAAACCTTATTTCAACTCAATTTCCTTCCTTAACGTTTATGGAAAATAGAGATTTTTTTGATTATGTCTATCGTGCTTCTGACTTGGCTGAGCTAACAGGGACAAAATATGGGAAGATACGGAATCGATTAAATAAGTTTACAAAAAATTTCGCGTATACAATAGAGGATATCTCTGAGAAAAATATGGATGAGGTACACGAGTTCCTGAAAAGATGGTGTCTTTGGAAGGACTGTGCATCTAATGAAATGTTAGAAAACGAGCGGAAAGCAATTTTATATTCGATGTTACATTTCTTTGATTTATGTCTGAGTGGCCTTGCATTGCGGATCAGTTCCACAATCCAAGCTATCGCAGTTTATGAAAAAATGAATGCAGATACGATGGTTGTTCATTTTGAAAAAGGATCCCCTGATTTTGATGGAATTTACAAGGCGATAAACATGGAAACAGCTCAACGGGTACGACGTTTTGTTCCTTATATTGACCGGGAAGAAGATCTTGGCATCCCCGGTTTACGAAAAGCGAAACTCTCCTATCATCCTGATCATTTTATAGAAGTCTATTATGTGACAAAAGAAAGTCTGCGGACTACAACCCCATAAGAGTTATAGTCCTGCTGTGAGACTATTGGTTTTTTTAAGAAGATTGTAGTTGTAACCATAAGGTAATGAAAGTTAATCCTGCGATGGTTACATCTGAATAGACAAAGGTCGATGTTTTTGTTCCATACCAATACCCAAAGAAACCGAACATAAAACCTAAATATTCTCCAGGTGGAGTAGAACCCGAAGTTAATCCATTTAGCTGAATCCCTTCCGCGGCATGTCCTTTATGGATGCTGACAATATCAAAACCAATAGTATTGATAAAGGTGTTCAAACCAAATACAGCATTCGTCCCATTGTCTATTGTACAAGTTATCGCAGACAATACACCGAAAAGTGAGTTAGTAATTGGTGAACTGTGTATTTTATTTTGGAGTGATCTGATTTTTCCCATGTTCGTTCTCTGGTTAAATTTGCTTAGAAGTGTATCGATGTTGGCATCTTTTGACACTAGTTGATGGTTTTGAAACACACCGACTTGTGCTGAAAATGTTTCTTTCATTGATGTACTAGAGATTGCTATCGCATGAAGTTCGTTATTCATTGAAATCCATTCTGTTTTCGGCATGGTGATTTCTTTTTTCACGGGAATTGCACCAGTGCAATCAATAAAATCAACGGTTATTAATTCTGGGTTTTTACTTGTAATGTTAACTGAGTGACCAGCTGGATACATGCTTCCTAATGCGGGTGTAATCATTAGACTTCCTACTAGAAGCATGACTAAATATACAATATTGCCTCCTCGTTTCATAATTATCGGAATAAATATACATCATCTATTATTTATAGTGATGGGTATATCTGTCTTATCATTTAATATACCTATTTTTTAATTGTTTTGTTGATGATATTTTATTATTTTTTCTCATCTTTTATTAAAAATCATTTAATTTCCTTGTAAAATTGTTTCATGTTAACTGTTAACATTATTATTAGGAATTCAAATTATTATAAATATTACAATCATCGAATATATAAGAAATCATTAATTTGCTATTAAATATTTACAGGGTTATGTTTATAGTTATATTAACATAATTTATTAATCTTTAGAATTAATTTATATTAAACGTGCTAGCATTGTGCAAAGTAACATGTCATGCTATAACATGTATAATGCTTGTTATAATCTAGCTTAGTTAATTATTGTTTGCTTGATAATTTCTAGCATAGTTACAACTGTAATGATACAAAAGAAACATCTATTTCTTAATCAATTGTGCGATCTCAAGTGCCAGTTTTGCATACAGTTCGAAACGGAACTCCACCCCATAATAGTTAGCAGCTTCCTTAAAGGAAGCGAAACGCAGGAAATACATCTGATAGATTACGAGATCCTCTTTGTGCTTCAGATTAGGTGCAGCATGATGACAATTTGTACCATAACAATGAACAATTTTCTGCTGTATCTTCACCATTATTTACAACTGGTATGATATGATGAAACTCTCCTTTTAAATCATCATCGAAATTAATACCGCAACGTTCACAACGATTTTTTGCTCTCTTCACTACCTTTTGTTTGATCTTCAGGGGAAAATTTTTTATTCTTTTGTTCATCTTTCTTATCTACCTCCCGCATTAAAATGTTTCTCACTGTACATGGGTACCAACTACATTTATTTCCCTCGCGTTTTAATCGGGTTGGTATCCTATTTTCATTCAAATAATTCGCGATTTCACTATAACTTTTTTCCTCTGCTTTTAATTGCCTCATAAGAGTTAAAATATTTTGTTCTTCAACGTTTTCAATAAGTCGGGTATTCTTTTTTCTGTTTCCAACGGTATCAGAGAGGATTGTATACCCATATGGTGCTTGTCCGAACCATTCGTTTTTCATCTTTTGTTTTACACCTGCACGAATCTTTGTAGCCAATTGTCCTCTAAAAAATTCGCTAAATGCTGCTAAATTCGTAAGCATAAATCTTCCTTGTTCGCTATAGATATCAATATGTTGGAGGTTGTGAATATGTAATTTTACTTCATATGTGAGGAGATCATCCATAAGAGTTAACATATCTTTTGTAGATCTACTAAATCTATCACTATCTACAATACATATACCATCGAAAAGGCCATTTTTCGCATCGGCTATCAACTCTTGGAATTTTTCTCTTTTGTTATCTTTTGCACTTGCTTCATCATAATATGTTTTTACCCATGTCCAACCCATATGAATTGCCCAAGAGGTTAGGATTGATTTCTGTCCTTCTAGGCTGTAGCCTTTAGTTTGTTCTCCAGTACTTACTCGAATGTAGAAAGCGACTCTATACTTTGACAT
Source organism: uncultured Thermoplasmatales archaeon (assembly GCA_964526175.1). Classification (GTDB taxonomy): domain Archaea; phylum Thermoplasmatota; class E2; order DHVEG-1; family DHVEG-1; genus SM1-50. The sequence goes on from CAZGIV010000137.1 coordinate 4,116, forward strand.
TTAAATTACCTCATTTTTATGACAAGGTCACATATATGGGATGTATTACTTATATTTTATACTTGAGAAAGGTTACCCTCGGTAGACCGATAGTAACTGATTTGAGGCCGCTTCAACCAAAAATTCTGCGGGATGACCCCCTTGTTCCGCGATAAATCGTTGGACAGTGTTAAAGGATTGCACGGCAATGATTGGTTCGTGATCGCTCTTGTTCACATATTTTTTCCAATGGAGATATCCGCAATAGACTGGATTTTTCAATATCGTCGAAACCATCTTTTTGGCCCACAACCCCTGGTTTTTCGTAGGAACTTTTGCATCGTTTAGCATTGTCACTATTTCACCCATGCTCTTGTGATCTAAATACCAGGAGTAAATATTCTTAATCACCAGTGCTTCTGTCTGGTTGACGTTTAATTGTCCGTCCGTATAATCATAACCGTATGGTATGTTAAAACCTAGCACGCCACCATTTATTTTTGCTTTTTGTTCCATGCCAATGTACACGCGTTCGCCGATTTGTTCGGATTCTAATTGAGCAATCCCTTGAATGATATTCATCACAAAACGTCCTATCGCAGTTGAAGTATCAAACGATTCACTCATGGAGACAAATTCTTTTTTGTTTTTATTGAGATGCTCCATCATGAACATGAAATTTTTCTGGTTCCTGTGTATTCTGTCCATCTTGATGACGAGAAGTGCATCCCATTTATCCATCTCTTCAAGCATTTTTATATAAGCGGGTCGTTTTGTTATTCTACCGGAGTATCCATCGTCGACATATTCACCTGCAACTATCCAATCCCGTGCTTTACAATAGGATCTGAGTTTGTCGAGTTGTGCATCGAGTGAAAATCCCTCTTTTGCCTGCTCCTCAGTAGATACTCTTGTATAAATTGCTGCGCGTATCGCTTGTGCATCCATCTAACATTTGCTAGCGGTTGTGAATTTATAAAGATTTTGTGATGCTTACCATGCTAAATATTATCTATCAAAATTTAACAAGAATGTAGTACGCTAGATAAACTCAAGCTTTCTATAATAAGAGACTCTGCTGCATGGTAACAAGAATATGTTATATTAATGTTAGAGATTAACAAGTTAATCTAATATATTTACAATATTTACCAAATAACTGTTAATACTAAAATTCCTCTGTTTCCTGTAGTTCGTCATGATCGTTTCCAAAATCCTTGAGATCATACTCATCGGTAATCTTCCTTGCATCACCGATCCTTTTAATGATACGCCCACAAACTTTACATTTTCCAGTTATTTCGTCGTATGCCCGCCACTCCATACACGTAGGACAAAACTCATCCTCACCGACCGTAACTTTTAAATTACTTGTTTTACCCACGGTTTCCTGTTGATCTTTGGCAGCTTTAACCTTCTTTTTCATAGTATCTAGAAATGAAGTTGTATGTACAGGTATCAAAAAAGATTTATATTGAGTTTTCTACCCAATCAGGTGGCCCTAAGAATGTTTACCAGAGGCGAAAAAATAAAGATTTATAGAGGGTAAAACGATACATAAACTCGCTTTACTCAGGTAATTAAAGGCAAAGAACATGGATGCACTATCGTTCTATCAATCAGACCTTTTTAAATGGGTCATCCTTCCCATATTAATTTTCATCGCACGATTAATTGACGTAAGTCTTGGAACGTTACGGATTATTTTTGTATCACATGGCCTCAAATACATTGCACCGGTAGTAGGGTTCCTTGAAATCAATGTCTGGTTGTTGGCTATTGGACAAATCATGCAGAACCTCAACAACCTCGCTTGCTCCCTTGCCTATGCAGGCGGGTTTTCATTAGGAGCGTTTGTCGGGATGGCACTTGAGGAGAAACTATCAATTGGTATGGTTGTGGTTCGAATAATCTGCAAACACGACGCCTCTGAACTCATTAAATCCCTTCAAGAAACGGAATATGGAGTGACGACCCATGATGCAGAGGGCGTAAAAGGCCCGGTAAAAATAATCTTTGCAGTCATTCGACGAGAGGACCTTCATAATATTCTCAATCGAATACATAAGATTCATCCCCATGCATTTTATTCGGTTGAGGACATTCGATCGGTAGGAGAAGCAATGTTTCCCTACCAGAAACATACACTGTTCCAATGGCATCGTAAAGGCAAATAAAAACAAAGAACAACTACTAATTTATTCTTTTTGTTCAGAGGACTGCTTCTCTGCAAGTCGCTTCAGTGCATCAGGAGATAATCTATGATACCCTTCTTTATCATCAATCACTGCTGCTTCGATCATCTCTGCGTTGAATTTTTGTTTCGTTATTTTTTTCAGTGTTTGAAACCCTAGATCAAGAGCTTGATTTAATGAGATATTCGCAGCATAGTTTTTCGTAAACTGAGTCATAGCGTCATTGCTTTTTTTACCTTCACAAACCGCTTTATACCCAAGATATGCACCTGAGGGGTCTGTAGAAAATAAATGTTTTCCGGTACTATCGATTCCACCGATTAGTAAAACCACACCAAAGGGTCGAACACCATCAAACCGGGTATACATATGCTCATATTCACAAAGGATATTCACAAGCTCTTTGACAGAGATTGGTTCATCGTAGCGGACCTTGTTCCACTGCGCTTCTTCCCTAGCGATTTCAACGAGATGTCGACCATCTGCAATCAGACCTGTTGCTGCACAGGCGATATGGTTATCAATTTGATAGATCT
>CAZGIV010000138.1:0-6795 GCA_964526175.1 uncultured Thermoplasmatales archaeon
GACCTCCGTATTTGGGTGCCTACGAATGATTACAGTAGCACGAATCATTGGGAGATGGAAGATGTCCAATCGTTACAATATGATCCAACGATGGGATTTTCTGTAAATGGTCATATGCCGTTTGGAGTTACACAGTATTCCCATGAGCGAGGACCCCCTACATTTTGGGAATCGTATATCCTCTATATCCTTGTAGGAATGATTATAGTCTTGGTTCTGCTTGGTGTGTTTATATCGCGGAGACACAAAAAATAAACTCGTACTTACACCTGAATTGATCACAATGAAATTATTCCTTTTTAAGCGATATGCTGTCAGTACTGTTTTTTTTATTAGTGAATATCAAAAATGATTGTTCTGATAAGAAATCAAAACTTTTGTGTAGTACATATCCTGCTTGTTTCATTTCCTCAAGCAGTAGGTCCTGAGGAATGAAATGACGATGACGCTTTTGAAAACTAAAAAATCCACCTCGGCCATCATATTCAATGATAACAAGTTTCCCGTTTGGTTTGAATGTTTCTTTTAACCTTTGAAAATAATCGACTCGATTTGAAAGATGATGCGTGACATTTCGTAGGAATATATAATCAAGAGTGTGTTTGGGGAGTTCTGGATGGTCTGATGACGAAAGTAGTGTAGTAATATTGGATACTCCCTGTTCTGTTGCTTGTTTCTTGATGAATTCGAGGAATTCTTGGTTGGTATCAACAGCATAGACCTTCCCCGTTTTTCCCACTTCTTGTGCGAATTGAAGTGTATAGTAGCCACCACCAGAGCCGATATCCGCTATCTTTTGGCCTGGTTTCAAGGAAAGGGTTTGTATGATCTGATCTGCTTTATATTTTGGTTTAGCTGCCCGTTTATTAAACATTTTTGCTTTCTTCTGACTCATGTTCTCGCATGACTCCTTGAATTGAATTTTTAGCGAAACGTCTGAATGAAATTTTTTATTTGGCTACTTTTTAGGTAAAATCCTGTTAATCCCGAGGCTGTGTGTTTGTCGACCCCTTGTTTTATCAGCTCCTGTCGAAAAACCTTTCCCGCTTTTTTCGCACGTCGTTTAAACCGTAAGAACGTGATACTTGATCGAAACAGAAACTTGGGGAGAAACGGAAGAAGAACACCAACGTTTTTCAAGGCCCTTCTTTCCCGTTTCTCTTTGATTATTTCATGCATAATTTCTTCCTGATCTTTTTTTATTTCTTAATGTTCGTGGTTCTTACCGAAGTTTCCCATCATCTTCCCAAGATTCAAGGTTGATAAATACTGGCTGGTAAGTTCAAAGGCCTGCTCATCAGTCATCCCTGCGGTCTTTAACTCTTTATAGAAGATCGCTGCTGCTTGCGCATATTTCTTTGCGCTATCAGCACTGTACAACAGACTGCTTAGCTCTTTAAGGAGCCCTGGTATCTTTTCACTTACGATATCCAATATTTCCTTTATTTTTTCGGGATCCGGCATTCGTTCATGTTCTGACATATTTATTATTCCTCCATTTTTTCTTAGTAAACATGTGTACCGTGGTCATTTTATATATGAAAACCGAGCAGTTGTGACCACTTTTTAATAACTGATTCATTCAAACGATAGACATACAGAGATCCTTTTTGCTGTTTTTCAATAATAGTTTTTTCTTCTAAATAACGCAATTTTTCTCGTATCGTTCTTCTTGAAGCAGTACCTCTTTTACTTCGTACCAACTCCTCGATTTGTGAAATATTTTGATCTGGTCGTTCTAAAAGCGTTCGTACAATGTCCTTGGAAATCGGGTCTTTAAGCTCAGGAAGGGTCATATCAGGACTCAGACCGCCTCGATCAATTAAAATACCAATTAATCTGATATAATTTTGTGTGACTTTACTAACATCTTGCAATGGCGCTATTATCGATGAAAGCATTTTTTCTAATTCACTGATTCTCTTATTCAGCTCTTTGACTTCTTCTGCTAAATCCTTTTGTTCCACAGGAAACGAATACAGCATATAGTAAAAAGAATTTTTGATACAACAAAGCTTTGGAAAAATGCATATTTCTCACATTGTCTTAACGGTTATATTATTCTTATTTCAATAGTCCAAACTTTTAATAATAATTACAACTATACAAAATAACGCGTAAAAATTCATAAAAATTGATGAGGAGGCTGAAAAATGGCAAAAAATAAAAAGATTTTAACAACTAATTCTGGAAAAACAGTTAATGATGATCAGAACAGTATCACCGCAGGTGATCATGGCCCTGTGCTGATGCAGGATGTTCATTTACTTGAAAAACTTGCTCATTTTAACCGTGAGCGTATCCCTGAACGAATCGTTCATGCAAAAGGCGCTGGAGCAGGAGGCTACTTTGAAGTCACCGCTGATGTCACCAAATACACAAAAGCAAAATTTCTCTCAAAAGTTGGTAAAAAGACCGAAGTCTTCGCCCGGTTTTCCACCGTTGGCGGGGAGAAAGGTTCAGCTGATGCAGAACGTGACCCTCGCGGTTTTGCAATCAAGTTTTATACCGAAGATGGGAACTACGATCTCGTGGGGAATAACACCCCCGTATTTTTTATTCGAGATCCGATAAAATTCCCTGATTTTATCCATACACAAAAACGAAATCCCGCCACGAACACTAAAGATGCAAACATGTTCTGGGATTTCCTGTCCTTAACACCAGAATCCATTCATCAGGTGACTATTCTGTTCTCCGACCGAGGGACACCAAAGACATTTCGCCATATGAATGGATACAGTAGTCATACCTATAAATGGTACAACGACAAAGGTGACTATTATTGGGTGAAATACCATTTCAAAACAGATCAGGGGGCCCAGAATCTCACCAGAGAAGAAGCAGAGGTTCTTAAAGGGAAAGACCCTGACCATGCAACACGTGACCTTTATGAATCAATCAAACGAGGGGAGTATCCTTCATGGACTCTTGAAATGCAAATCATGAAACCAGAGGATGCTGAATCCTATCGTTTTAACCCTTTTGATGTCACGAAAGTATGGCCTCATAGCGATTACCCGCCGATAAAGATTGGACGGATGGTTCTGAACCGTAACCCAGAAAACTATTTCGCAGAGGTAGAACAGGCTGCGTTTTCTCCAGGGAATTTCGTTCCAGGGATTGCAACATCACCTGATAAAATGTTACAGGGACGTCTGTTTGCCTACGATGACGCCCATCGGTATCGGCTTGGTCCAAATTTTCATCTCTTACCAGTGAATAGACCCAAAGCAATGACGATGGAGAACTATCAGCGTGACGGGTACATGCGATTTGATGGAAACGAAGGTGGAAAACCAAACTATTATCCGAATAGTTTTGGTGGTCCAGAACCACTCATTGACGCAGCTGAACCACCATTTGAGGTGTCTGGGAAAGCAGCTCGTCAGAAATATACACATCCCAATGATGATTTTGTGCAAGCAGGAGATCTCTATCGAAAAGTCATGACTGCAACAGATAAAGACCATTTGATCGGCAATATCGTAACTCATCTGTGCAACGCAAATAAAGACATTCAGATTCGTCAAACAAAGATTTTCTTTAAAGCTGATCCTGAGTATGGTCGTCGTGTCGCCGAAGGACTAAAATTAGACCTAAAAGAAATTAAAAATTAGTAAAGAAAATCAATGACATGACCTCGTTGTTTGTCTTGAAATGATATGCTCATATTTATTGGGTATACCTCACCTTTTTCCTTTTTTTTTTTTTTTTTTTTTGTGAGATTTTCCTTTATAAAAGGAAACACTATATAACTTCATCATTGATTCTGAAAAATACGTCGTTGAACTGTTGATACAATGGAGATCGTAAAAGAGGATATCGTATCTGTAATCGTAACACTATGCTTGCTTTTCGTTTGGTATTTCACTCTTATAGAGTTTGACTATCCGTTACTAAGCGTTTCAATTCTCTGGGTTGGGATGATTGTTTTATCTATCATTTATTACTTAGTCTATAGGAAGAAAAAGCGTGATATGAGAATTTTCAAAATACGATTTTTTATATCAGCGGTGCCTATCTATCCTGCATTGGTGTTTTATGTGTATGTTTTGCTTACTGGAAACGAGGTATCAGGTGTTTTTCGTTTAATGCCTATTGGTATTATTGGTACGATGCTTCTTCTTAATGCAGGTGTCGTCTATTTTTATTCTCGAAAATTTCGAGTCTGAACTATCGAAGATGAATGATTGTGATAATTATTATCTGACAGATTATTTGGATAAAAAAGGATATGGATTTGTACTAATTAAGCTCGCCCTGGTATCAATCCCTAAGTGCTGATTAAAACTTTGCAATGAATTATTGAGTTTTATCTAAATACGAAAAAGGCTTAAAAAGCCGCAGGAATGGAGACTACCATTTCATTGGCATTTTTCCGTTCAATATCATCTTCTTTTCTGTTAATATCTCCTTTTGTTTTCTCCAGATATTTCTCTAAACACGATGGACAAAAAGCAACAATTTCGAAGCCGTTGTCACCTGTCGTATAATGAATGGTTACGTCATCCCCCTGAAAAATTTTAGAACATCGATTAAAAATATATTTCATTTATTTCACTTTAGTCTCCCTCTTAGTTGGTTATTATCTATGTAGAAATTTGTCATGTACACTATTTGTCTGCTGTATGGTCGCTCTTCTTCTTTCGCGATTTTTTTGATGAGTGCGTTTTCTTCCTTTGTTAAAGATATGTTCATTCGTATTCTTTTTTCCATTTTTACACAAACATGTAATATTTTTACATACTTATATGCCTTTCTACACAATGATATATACTCTCTATTGCTTACGGTTCTTAACGAACTAATTTCAAAAAGGAAATGTGAAATCGATGATCATAGATAGAGAATTCTCAAATATCGAAAACGACAATAACAAAAAATATCGAAAACGACATCACCTGTTTAATGAAGATTATTACAAAACAAGATTTGAGAAGTGAATTTTCTCTATTTAAATAAAAAATTTTTGGAAGTGATAAAGGACATGAAAGTAGCAATGATTGGCTGGGAATATCCCCCGTTTACAGTAGGTGGCTTAGGTACCCATTGCTATGGACTTACTCGAAGTCTTTCTAATATGGGTGTGAAAGTAGATTTTTATATGCCTCAAACGAAACATGGTGCGACGAGTGAAAATCGTAATTTGGTAATTAAAGAGGTGGGCGAGACCACAGTTTTTCCTTATGATCGTCCTATAAGCAGTGAAATTGCTGGGCAGTTTTTTGAAGCTGTTTCCCGCTATAACACGTTAGTTGTCACAAAAGTAAAAGGTACATATAATGTCATTCATTGTCATGATTGGTTGACGATACAAGCAAGTATCGCGTTAAAAGATATACTAGGAGTTCCTCTTGTTTTTACAGTTCATTCAACAGAGTATGACCGAAGTGGCTGGATTCATCCCAATCAATGGTTCATCGATATTGAAAAAGAAGGAATGGAAAAAGCTGATAAAATTATCGCTGTGAGCCAATTTACAAAAAGAACGATCATTGAAAAATACGGGATAAACCCTGATAAAATTACTGTTATTTATAATGCAGTGTATCCAATTTCTGAGGGGGCGAAGCAGAAACTTGTTTTGTTTTTAGGTCGTCTGACTATTCAGAAGGGTGCTGATGTTTTCCTTCGTGCGGCAAAGAAAGTATCAGAATTTGAACCCGGTGTTCGGTTTGTGATAGCTGGTGCTGGTGATCTGCTTCCAGATTTGATTAATCAGGCTGTTGAGCTAGGCATCTCGAATAGGGTTATTTTCACGGATCGTCTCACTGATGCAGAAATGAAACATATGTACGGTATTGCGAGTGTGTATGTGATGCCCTCGATAAGCGAACCGTTTGGTATCACTGCCTTGGAGGCAATCTCAGCTGGTACTCCTACGATTGCTTCGAAAACCGCAGGTGTCTGCGAGACCGTCCATAACTGCTTAAAGGTTGATTTCTGGGATAGTGACGAGATAGCAAATAAAATCATATCGTTGCTACGATACGAATCGTTAAGTAAAACACTTACCGAAAACGGAAAGCAGGAAATTGAACTTTTTACCTGGGATAACGTTGCTGAAAAAACACTCGATGTATACAATGGTCTGGATGTTGCGAGATTGAAAAAACAGCTTGAGGAGCGAGAAAGGATATACAAGTTGAATACAAAATCTACTAGACATAAAAAGAAATAACACAAGTATTTTTATGACGAAAATTTTAATATATTTTTACACAAACTTGTAATAATTTTACACATTTATATGCCTTTGTACACAAATGTATATACTACCTACCGCATACTACTATCCTCCGACAAACTTCGGAAAGGACCAGTGCAAGAAATGAATAGCAACGAACAAGTAAAAAAATCGTTGGCCATGCAAGCGACTTCAAACTGTGCAATCAGGTCCTTATTTCCAGAGCCAAATACCTAACGTTTACTCTGAAAACTAAGAAATTAAGATAAACGAACTATTAGGGACGATTATATCGTCCAAATCTCTTTTTTAAGAGAAAAAATATAGTAAAAATTTGCAGATGTATATACTCTGGACAAGAATTCAGGAGCGAAAAAATCCCAAAAAATCAAACAATTAAAGTCTATAAGGAGGTTATATAATGCCATCAATCTGTCTCTATTTTCAGGTTCATCAGCCGATGAGATTAAATCGTTTTACGGTATTCAACATAGGCGCAAACCATGATCGATCATCCCAGTATTTTAATCGTAAACTGAACCAAGAAATTTTTGAAAAAGTTGCAAAAAAATGTTATCTTCCAACAAATAAAATATTACTTGATT
>CAZGIV010000139.1:0-6772 GCA_964526175.1 uncultured Thermoplasmatales archaeon
TATTCAACTTCCAGTGACGGATACATTTACAACTCCGGTCTTGTCTACAGCACCGTGCAGTCCGCGTCATCAGGAACCGTGGATGACTCCGGATGGTACTTCACAATCGGTCAGAAGAACGACGTCGTAACCTCAAATTATGTTTACCGGGGTTTTGTTTTCTTCAACACGTCATCTCTGCCGTCCAACGCGGTTTTGGATGACGCGACGCTTTCCCTGTATAAGAAAGATGATTACTCGACGACTGATTTCGACATCACCATCCAGAACGGCCAGCCGACGTACCCACATGACCCGATGCAAACAAGTGACTATAATAAAAACGATTATTCTGGGAACGGCGGAACATTGAATACCGCCAGGTTCACAGCCGGGTACAACGCGATAGAACTCAGTAATCTCAGCTGGATCAATATAGATGGGATCACCAAATTATGTCTGCGGAGCAGCAGGGATATCAGCGCGACAGCACCGACCGGCAACGAATATGTTAATGTTCAATCGAGTGAATTCCCAGGCATCGGTTGTCAACCTAAACTGACCATCGTGTATCGGAACCAATCGAAGATTAAGAACACGGGTTCTACAAATATTAAAGGCTACCTATTAATACAAATACAATTTTATGATACCGGTAAAGGCATTACCCCGCATTGGATTGTCGACAATGATACCATCGATGAAAACACACCACGTACCATTAACAGCAGCAGCCAGCTTGCCCTGGACATTATTTTCAACGGACTGGTGCAGGCAGCGGATCTGACACATGGCACTGGCACGTATCGTGTCTACGCGGCATTTCGTGATCCCGAAGGGAACATTCTGCGGACGGATGATGATGTGGATCTGGAAGCCTGGTGGGAGTTCAGCAAAACCTAATCAAAGACGCTCATAGTTAAACTTAGGTGAAAGGCAGATTCATTCTGCCATTCCTCCTTTTTTCTTAGGCGGCCAAGGTGGCGGCAGCCGGTGCACCGCTTTGACCACCGCTCCGGTGAACTGGGCGGTAAAATTGCGGTTCACATGGTTCGCAACGGTCGGGTTCATCCGTTTCTTTGCACATCCCCTCCAGGGAAAAAGAGAGTTTTGCCCCCTAATTATCTATTTCGGGATAAAACCGATTTTCCATTATCTTTTATATATCTCTTTTTCAATTTTAGTGATAACAATAAGCATAAGATGGTTTTTTAAAGAAAGAGATAATATGAAATCTAGATCATTGAGAAAAGCATAGTTAAAAATGCTTTTGATTCATTAGCCAGATCAGATAGAGGGAGTTAATATGAGTTATGGCTTCATTGATTCAGCTTTTATCATGAATGCAGTTAGCGCCTTGTCTATACATAATGGACAGGATGAATGGAACGATTGGGAATGGGAGAGTCTTGTACAAGTAACACAAGCACTGATAACTCATCATCTCCTAAGAATAGCACCTAGTCCATCTCCAGTTTATTTGGGTAAATCAGAAGTTACTTATGATCCGCTTTACTCTTATTATGACCTAGCTTGTAAAAAACTTAGTTGGATTGAAGAAAAAACTCCGACTAATCGTAATGTTCATAATCAAGCAAACATCAAATTTAAAGAATGGTTTGTTAATAATACCGACGAAGCAATTAATGCAATAATTGAAGTGAAAGAAGATAATGGATTTAGTCACTGGGAAGAAATGACAATTGCTCATGCCTGGGTTGATCATTCGTATAGGTTAAAGGGTTTGTTTAATTTTGAAATGATTGATGAATTATCTTTTATACTTCAAATCTCGTCAGAGGACTTAGAACAATTATGGAAAAAAACAACAGACATACATCAAGTTAAAATATGGTCGCAAGGAAAAAATCTCGGAGAAGATTTTGAATTAGCGAGAGATGCATTTATAGCATCAGCTGTTTTACGTGGCAAATATCATTATAATGTTGCTAGTCTCCAAGGATGGGATATTATGCCTCATTTAATAAGACAACATTTTGATATACCGTATTCAAAAGGAGAGAAATATGAAATACCCTGGGCATCTGAATATCTTTCTCATCTACTTTTTAATAGTGCCATGATGGAGGAAAAACCAGTAGACAGAATTACTCATTGGGTTGAAAACATACATAAGACACAAGAAGCTTATTTACATAATGAAATTCCAGAATTAGATAATACTAAATTTGATGAAAACGAAGGATATGAACAATCTCAATTTATTGCAAAAAAATTAAAAATAAGGTTCTATTCTAATCTCCTTGATAGGCAAATTGATGCAGCAATTCGGGCTGGCACTCTTTTTACATCTGGTATAATTGGCCTTTATATAGCTATTCCATGGACAATAATTCCAATTGCTGCTGGAGGAATTTTTGAAATCATAAAAGATAAGAAACAACTTGGGAAAAAAATTGCTGAAATATTAACTTCAACTAAAAAAATATTCATAATTTAGCCACTTCTAAACCAGGTATTAAAGTAAAAAGATGGGGGAAGTAACTTCTTATGATGTAAGGCTAAAAGGTTAATCCTTTGGTTTTTTTCTAAATAATTGCTTCAAGAGCCTGTCTGAGAAATCAAACTTTATGATGTGACATGTTTGTAGATTGACTGCCCTACAGCCAATTTTCGGCTGAAGGGAGGATACTGTCTCTTTTGTATCGGTTTATTCCCCCCTGCTAAGAGGTGTATTCTCTTACGGTGTTAGTACGATGGTATTGGTTTTTGTGTGTCTCCAGAGTTTGAGGATGTTATGGGTGGTATAGATGAACTTCCATTCGCTTTTTCCCTTCGCTAGACCTCGAAGAGATAACCTATCAAAGCCTCTACTGTCTTTGATTTGCCCGTTCACTGGTTCTACGCTAGTGCCTCGTTTCTTGTAGATGGCTTTCCCTTTCTTGGTCAGGAGTTTTCGTTTCATCCGTTCCCTCAGTGGTAGTTCCTTAGGGATTCTGCCTCTTGGAGGCGGAGTTTCTTTCATGGTTTTGCGGGCTTTCCAGTCTTTCTGTGTGGGGATGTACAGGTCTATTTTGTCCCAAAGTGGTTTGATCTGTTCCTCGTTATCGTATCCAGCGTCTGTTATCACACGCGGTGGTAGTCGCCCGGTGTTCTCTTGTATCTTCTGCATCATCGGCTGGAGTTGTTGTTTGTCGTTCTGATCTTGTACAAGGTCTGCAGCGACAATCACCTGGCTGCTTGAGACAGTCCCTGATGCGAACACCGTACAGGACCATATCGGGGACATTCCTCTTGCTTATCTCAGCAGTCTGCTCCAGGAGACCGTCCGTGACTTGGATGGGCACAGGATGACAGTAATCATCGACGCCACCGGTCTTTCCTTAAATCAATACGGACCGTGGATCCGGGTGCGGAATGGGAAACGGAAAGTGAAACGGAAATTCATCAAAGTCCACTTCGCCGTGGATCGAGACAGCGGCAAAATCCTCGTCGGTCTCAGCTCCAAAGGCTGGAAGCACGACCATAAATTCGGAGTACAACTTGTGAAAGCACTCCGAAGATTCACCTCACAGACTGAGGGAACCATCGAGGCAGAACTCATGGACTCCGGGTACCTCTCACGGAAGATGACCAGCGAGGTCGAGAAGTCCAAGGCAACGCCGTACATCAAAATGAAAAGCAACTCGACCACCAGAGCAGGGGGAAGTGCATCCTGGAGACAGAACATCCGCCTCCAAAAAGATCACCCTGAGGAATTCATGACAAAATATTGCTATCGAGTGATCATCGAAGGCATCATCTCAGCGTTCAAGAAGGTATTCAGCTCGATGCTCGCATCGAAGAAAAGGCACCATCAGGACGTAGAGGTGCTGTGCAGATTCGTTTTATGGAATTGCATGCATTAACAGAGGTGGAATGAATTTACGGGCAACACTCCAACTCTCTTTTACACAGCACCCTTTGTTTAGTTTATTAGTTAAATTTCATAAAATGTTGCAGTAAAATTCATTGACCTACCTTTTGTGTGTATAAAAAATGGTCGGTTCTCTTCTTCACCACGATCAGGTGGGATTGTAATAGCCCATATATTACTATAAATCCACATTTTTGTTGAGTTTGTCCCTGGATCTGAAGGTGGTGTCGGAAATGGAGTTGTTGTTTCAACATAAACGTATTCTTCTATACCTGGAGTGGTATTGGTAAATCTCACGATTTTCCATGATGTCCAACTAGACCCTCTTGATGTATTTACATCGTAGTATAGTGTTGATAATAATTTGACCAATCGCGGAATAAAATATACACCTATCGCATATGCTTGTAATTTGATCGTGTAATTAACAGAGACATTATTGTTAATAATAGGATAGGAAAGATTTGTATTGTTGGTTGTCCACCATTGAAATTTAACAGAGTTATCTTTCATTAAATAATCAAAAGTTACTATTACTCCTCCAATGAGATTGTATATTCGTCTGTCTAATGTTTTAATTTTACTTTTTTGGTCGATAGTATTCTTGTTTGTGTAATTGCTAGCAGGGGCGATTGTTGTTCCTATCAATAATAATAAAATTCCAATTATTAACCAGCGCATTATCGTTTTATTTTTCATTTTTCTTTGACCTCCTCCAAGATTATTTCATACTTTGTTATCTAATAATTTTATTTAAATTTTTTGAAATAAATATCCCAAATATTCTAGCAACAAACGTTACATAATTAGGCAATATTAACTGAATTATCAACCCTTTCATGATTTCTTTTTTCATTCTAGGCCGAAGGCATGAATCAATGTTGCAAATAACAGTAATGCCAATAATATTACTGCCAGATGATAAGATGCAATAATCGCTCTTGGATAGACAAACTTTAGTTTAGTGGTGACTAGCGTGGTATGCTACTATCATAATAAACATTATAAAAATATAGAGCCGATTAGTAGTCCCTTGTTGCCCTATTTCTACAGGAGCGGGAGATGCTTCTAGAGGCTGTTTTTAAGGGTTTGATGTTATACTGTGTAAATGTGGCTATACATTGTATAGCCATCTATAACTAAAAGGAGAAATGATATATACTGAGGATTGGGGGAGTCAGTGCTTATGGGGACGAAAAAAGTTTACGATTTGTCCGGCTGAAACGAATTTCGACCACTTTCTTTAGACCCCCCCTACGAAATAATATCTTGCTTTTCTATAAAAATATTTCTCTGGTGAGGGCTTTACCTGTAAACTCGGTTATGCCTGAATCATGTCCACTTCTTAGTAAACATCCCGAAGCGGTACTCTATTCAGATCGCAGAGATTATGCTCAAATCCTACACTGCTAAGAAAATGTTTGAGCACTTCCCTAGATTCAGAAAGAGATACCCACGTGGTGGATTCTGGAACGGGTACGAGCATCATGAGTCCACAGGATGGAAAAAATTGAACAATCAACAACCTACGTCCGTGATCAGGCACGGCACCATAATGCGTACGTCATCGATGAAGAACAACAACGACTGCCAACTAAAGCATGACCGCCGAGTGGGGATACGGCAAGACCGAAGGGCTTGACGAGGAAGCAAAGGCGGAACGGGATATCATAAGGGCGCAGCCCTTATCTCATATCCTTGGGTGGTACAGTGGACAAAAACATACACCGTATCATCATGCAAAAGTTCTCTAACGAGCAGACTGACTATTGATAAATAACCTAACTATTCCTTGGCCGGCTCCAATAACAAAATCATCCAAACCATCATCGTTGAAATCTGCACAGGTAATACCCGCTCTATGAAGTTCTTCTAATTCAACTCCAGAGGGTGACTCAATCTTGGAATAACCTAACGAAACCGCACGATAGCTTCCATGCTCATTGATAAGGAGGTACAAAAGCATTTGTGTACCTACAAGAATATCAATATCTCCATCGCCATCATAATCCAATGATGATAAACTTGCTACCCCGGGAACGAACAAAACATTAGCAATGATTTTACCAGGTTCCGGTAAAAAACAAATTGAATGATTGGATTCAACGAATTGATTGCTTATCAAATAAATATGTCCTCTTGTTATGTTCTCTTTCTCACAGGTTGAAACAATGAAATCAATATCGCCATCCTCATCAAAATCATTTGAATTAATTCCCCAACTATAAGATCCGAAATCATAAATGATACCGTTGCTTGAGAAATTTCCCAATCCATCGTTTATATAATATTCAATTTTTCCGCTATTATCACCGACTAATAAATCAAGATCGCCATCCATATCATAATCGGCAGTTGTTATGCGTGGATTGATTCTGCCTTCAGGATCTTGTGTCACACCAGTGCTTCGCCGGGCAATCAATCTCATTGAAAAATTCATATTACCATTATTGTGCAACATGTTTACGGTACCATTTATTCGATAAGGAACGCCGTTAATTATTTTGTTCTCTCCGGAAGTAAAAATCAAATCAATATCTCCGTCGTTATCATAATCACCGGCAACTAGGCCACGTATATCATTTTCAAATTCGAAAATCATCTCATAACTGAATTTTTGATCTCCGTGATATAAAATAAAGATCTTTGAATAGTTTTGAGTGCCAGCAACGGCAAGATCAGTAAAACCATCTTTGTTAAAGTCCGCTGATGTAATGTCATATATCTCTCTGTTCAAATACGCAATTGTAGAAACATGAAACAATGATTGATTAAAAAAATCAATTTCTGGTCTCAAATCATCAGGACATAGCATAGGGGTTTCAAATCGTTGTAGTGTCGCGTTATCCGTAGTTATAACATTCTCATAGAGCATGAATGAAAAACCAATAGCACCTATCACTCCAAAAATCAAAA
>CAZGIV010000140.1:0-6732 GCA_964526175.1 uncultured Thermoplasmatales archaeon
CCATAATTGGTCTGAGCATACTCAGAAACGTTCCGAGTAACAGGATAGGTATTCTGCCAGATAATACCATTAATATTTTGATATTCTGTGACCATTTCAGTATACGTCATTTGCCCTTTGGGTATTAAAAATCGCGTTGCTCCAACGCTATGCGCTGCATCAATTTTATAAGGAATTCCTCCTATAGGACCTATGCTTCCATCAGGGTTAATCATCCCGGTCATAATCGTTCTGTTATCAAGTGTCCAATTCTCGAGAAGAGCAATTACGGCAACGGTCATAATTGCACCCGCAGACGGACCGCCAATCATTGGAGAGGTTGTACGAACAACAAAGAAGAAATCACAATTATGGGGATCAAGATGAGGTCTGGTATCAGAACTCACTAACGCACTAGCAACTTTCACAGCAAGACGAGCAGAACCTTGCATATCTATATCTGTAAGTGGGAGGGTATCAACGAACACTCTTCCGCTTCCACTTCCTTGGATCGTAACCGTGATAGTTGAAATCACACCGATATAACTTGTTCCCAGTTGAGAAACCGCTGGTGCATAAACCGTGACATTCCGATATTCCAAAGAGATTTGCCCCTCTGAAATCATCCCTGCCGGAAACCCCATTCTTAAGGGGATGCAGGAAGAACAGAGAACACAAACGCCTAATACTATCAATATAAATTGGTGCTTCATAGGCTAACCCCCAAATTAATTCGGGTTTAATATTCTAGCATATAGAAATAGATTACTATACAATAATAGTATCATGTAGAAAGGTAGACTATTTCGTTATTGGGTTAACACCTTGGGATTCATGGTTATGGCTTCCTCCCCGATATTCTTAAGTAGGTTTACCGGATACCATTTCTCGTTTGAAACCATCCACTCAACAGTAGCAAAAGAAACCTGTTGAGAACCGGAGGGAACTATCTATGGTACAATTACATGAAATGATCCTACGAGATGGACATCAATCATTACTAGCTACAAGAATGCGAACCGAAGATATGCTGCCAATAACAGAAAAACTTGATGAGGTTGGATTTTTCTCCCTTGAAGTTTGGGGTGGTGCAACGTACGACGTATGCATCAGATATTTAAATCAGGATCCTTGGGAACGATTAAATAAACTAAAAAAAGCCATGCCCAACACACCCCTGCAAATGCTAGAGCGAGCAATGAACATTGTTGCTTACAGGAATTTCCCTGATGACGTGGTAAAGAAATTTATCTATCTTGCAAAAAAAAACGGATGTGATTATTTCCGTATCTTTGACGCATTAAATGATTTACGGAACATGAAGGTACCCATGCACACGGTCAAAGAAAACGGTGGTCATGTACAAGCATGTGTGAGCTACACGATTTCACCGATTCATACCGTTGACTATTTTGTTGATAAATTCATCGAACTAAAGAAAATGGGTGCTGATTCAATCTGTATAAAGGATATGGCCGGGATGATCTCCCCGAAACGTGCATATGACATCATCAAAGGAACCAAAGAAGCGGGTGTAAACCTACCCCTGGACCTTCACACGCATTGTACCAGTGGGATGACAGGGATGGCGTATCAACGAGCAGTTGAGGCAGGTGCAGACATCCTTGATACATCAATCTCTCCGATCTCAGGAGGGACTGCGGCTCCTGCCACCGAAAGTGTTGTTGCTGCGTTGCAAGGTACGGAATGGGATACACATTACAATCTAGAGTTACTTATTGAATGTCGGACGTATTTCCTCAAAATCTGGGAGAAGTACCGACACCTCCATCGATTCGATGCGTTAAAGGTAGACCCAAGTGTGACCTTGCATCAAATCCCTGGCGGGATGCTTTCTAACCTTATCTTCCAACTAGAGGAGCAAAACGCTCGTGATAAATACCGACAGATTCTCGATGAAACCGCTCGGGTGAGGGACGAACTCGGATACCCGCCGCTTGTGACACCGACAAGTCAAGTAGTGGGTGTTCAAGCAGTCATGAATGTGCTGCATGGACGATACAAAGTTATCCCAAAAGAAACCAAGGATTACTGTCGCGGCATGTATGGGAAACCCCCTGCAGAGATCAAACCAGAGATTATGAAGAAGATTCTTGGACCAAAATGGAAAGAAGAGATCATCGATTGTCGACCTTCAGATTTATTAGAACCGCTCTGGGACAAACAAAAGAAAGAATTAAAGGAAATCGATGGAGGATCACTGATTAAGAAAGAAGAAGATATCATGACCTATATTCTTTATCCACAGGTAGGTCTGAAGTTCTTAAAAGGTCAAGCAATTGCAGAGTTCACCTCTGATGCTCTACCTTTACCTATCGATCATCAATTGACAAGAGCCATGGTAAAACAATCATTCCCTGAAGTAAAGCAACTCTGGCTTGAGACACAACCCCCAGAAAAACGAGGAGGAACTGTACAGATTCCAACAGAATTCCAAGTTGAGGTCGATGGAGAACCCTACGAAGTCAAAGTCATCCCCTCCGGTGGATATCTTGTTGCTGGTACGGGAGGTACAACCGCGCAAGAAAAGCCCAAGGATATCGAAGGTGGCATCAAATCAAGCATGCAAGGAACCATCTTGAAGATAAAAGTAAAGAAAGGAGATAAGGTGAAAAAAGGTGATATTATCGCCACCGTTGAAGCAATGAAGATGGAACAAGAAATAAAATGTGAAACAGAAGGGGAAGTTAAGGAAATCTACATAAAAGAAGGAGCTCCGGTTTCTAGCGGGGACCTTCTGATGCAGATTCTGTAACAATGGTGATGAATCATGCTTAACAAAGTACTCATTGCAAACCGCGGAGAAATTGCTATTCGTATCATGCGGGCCTGCAAAGAGTTCGGAATTGCAACCGTCGCGGTATACTCAGATGCTGATTCCCACGCGTTGTTTGTTAAATATGCTGACGAGAAATATAACATCGGTCCAGGCCCAGCAAGTCAAAGTTATTTGAATAAACAGAAGATTATCGATGTCGCCTTGAAATCCGGTGCAGAAGGGATCCACCCAGGTTATGGATTTATGGCTGAGAACTCCGAGTTCGCAGAAATGTGTAAAAAAAACAACATCGAATTCATTGGTCCACCGGTTTCTGCAATGAAGCTTATGGGATCAAAAATTGACTCAAAGAGATCCATGATTAAAGCAGGAGTCAAGGTCGTTCCTGGGGTTACCGAGGCTATTGCTGATCACGAGCGGGCAAAAGACATCGCTCATGAGATTGGATACCCGGTCATGTTAAAAGCATCAGCGGGTGGTGGAGGAATAGGAATCCAGCAAGTAGATGACGAACAGCAAATGGAAAAGGCACTCTCTACAGTTCGACAGCTTGCGAAGAACTCATTTGGTGACGATTCGGTTTTTATTGAGAAATTCATCGAAAACCCGCGCCATATCGAGTACCAAGTGATTGGTGATAAAAAAGGTCATTTGATTCATTGTTTTGAGCGAGAATGCAGTGTCCAACGGCGCCACCAGAAACTCATTGAGGAAACACCATCATGCGCGTTGACACCTGAGTTACGGAAAGAAATCGGTGCGCAAGCCGTGCTTGCTGCTAAAACTGCTGGATATTACAACGCAGGGACTTGTGAGTTCATGTTTAGGGACGGCAAGTATTATTTCCTTGAGATGAACACTCGATTGCAGGTAGAACATCCCATTACCGAAGTGACAACTGGTGTTGATCTCGCACGAGAACAACTCCGTGTTGCCTCAGGACTGGAACTTGAATATGAACAAATGGATATCCATCCGCGAGGTCATGCGATTGAATGTAGAATCAATGCTGAAGATCCCTTGAATAATTTCATGCCAGCTCCTGCCAAAATCATTAGATACGCAGAACCGAGTGGCCCTGGTATCCGTGTTGATTCTGGCGTCTACCCTGGTTTTACCATACCACCGTTTTATGATTCCATGATAGCAAAACTCATTGTCTGGGCTGAGGATCGACCACGCGCTATAGAACGGATGAAACGAGCGCTCTGGGAGTTCCAGATAGGTGGGGTACGAAACAACATCCCGTTCCACCAAGTCGTTATGAATAACCCTCAATGGCGAGCCGGGACCTACGATACCAGTTTTATCCTCCGCTATAACATCCTTGATCAGGTCGTAAAATATGTCCAAGAGACCAAAGCTCAGTCTACTGGTCCTAAGACCGCGGCTGCTATGGCAGCAGTCCAAGCTGTAATCATTGCTGCGAATAGTGGACAGCAACATAAATGATCATGAATGAAACGGTGTATGAAAGAGACGACGTTTGTAAAAAAAACAGTGGAGTTTTCCAAAAAACTCCATAGTGATATTGTTAAAAAACTACTTGTGTACGAGAGACTTGATTCTACAAACAGCACCGCAAAGGAACTCGCACGTGCTGGTGCGAACGAAAGTACCGTTGTAATCGCTCAGACACAAACCAAAGGGCGTGGACGATTTGAACGAATCTGGGAATCACCGGGAGGTGGTGTCTATCTTTCTTTCATATTACGGCCACAAATACCTGCTGAGAAAGCATCGCTTCTACCCTTTGTTGCAGCACTTGCTGTTTCCAGGACCATTAGCTCGTACGGTCTTCATGCATTTATTAAATGGCCAAACGACGTTCAGGTACATAATAAGAAAATCGCAGGGATCCTACTTGAATCAGAAGTAAATAAACACACAATCAATTATGTGGTCGTTGGGATTGGGATTAATCTCAATATCGATATTAAAAATCTCCCCTCTGAAATTCGAACCAAATCAACCTCTATGATCTCAGAATTAGGTCATCCCTTTGATTATTATGAATTCCTCACAACACTCTTTAAGCAATTTGAAGTCTTCTATTCACTTTTTATAAAACAACAGTACGAGAGAATTATCGATGAATGGAAAACCTCAACGGACACACTTGGCAAAACAATTCGCGTACACACTTCTGCAGAGACGATCCAAGGAGTAGCATTTGATGTCGATCAATCAGGATTTCTTCTCCTAAAAACAGAGAAAGGAGAAATACGGAAAATATTGAGCGGTGACTGCTTGTATTTCAATGAGTTATAACATACTAGACATCAAACTTGGTGGTGTTCCGATGGTGATATACACGACTTTTTGAACACCGCTGTTTCTTGCATGATGTTTCAAATTCGATTGATGCCAAAGAATATCACCGGTAGAAAGTTTATAGGTTTTTTCACCAACCGTATATTCCATTTCGCCCTCTAAAACAAGATGCATTTCCTCGCCATCGTGTTGAAATATTCTTGATTCCATGTGAGGGTCGATCTCTGCGATTATCGCCTCCATTTTTTGAGACTGTAACATTAATCGATAGAGTTTCCCTGGTTTCTTGGTTCTACTCTGTTCATCGCCGTTTTTAATAAAAACTATATCCTCGTCCATATGCTTCATCGATGGAAGAGTGTACGAACTAATAAAGATTTCCAATTCTTTTCAAAGATTTATCTTTTTAGGAAAACTATGTCTTTTTAAGAAAAACTATATATAATTAACAATTGTTAAGTATATCATTGATAGGAGAAAATATCATGAAAAAAATATCGTCAGCCATGGTGAAAATAGCGGTGGTCTTGGTCGCGGTGTTTTCATTAATCATTGCGGTAAATGCAGGATATGTATCCAATACCGTACAAAATAATAAAACCACACCAGTAAAGGGCACACTATCAGATTTTTATGCCAACATCACGTTTAACGTATACGACGGCGAAGGATGCGGTTGTGTCCCACTTCGAGGTGTACCTATAAACGCAACAGGGAGAGACACCGATCATTCAACTTCGGGGTTGACTGATGACAACGGTAAATGTGTTCTCCAACTCGAATATGATAAAACCTATCGAGTAAGCATGCTAGAACAAGACCATGAATCAGTTCTTTTTGACTTCGTAGTCATTGACAACCAAGAATTCTCGTTTCATATGAAGGTCATAGAAACATCAATACATGTACCTTCTTTTCTGCAGATGATGCTCCAAAAAATAATATTTTCTAAAAAATTAACAACATAGGTCTTGTTTTAGAAAAACATGACACCCCAGAAGGACGTCTTAAAAACTGTCTATCAATGTGCTTTCAACTATGAAGTAAAATTAGGAATTTGTCCTCAATGCGTCCTTGCAACATTGAAAGAAACACTCAACGTTGGGGATGAATCCATATTTCAAGCAGTTCATGGACTTACAGGTGGAACTGCATTATCTTTAAAAGGTACCTATGGAGCACTTGCAGGCGGGATGTTTGTTATCGGCAATAACCTACCAGTTCAGTGAATAAACCATAAAAGTACCATTGCGGTTCACCTATCTGCCATGGCGAAGAGCATTTTGAACAAAATAAAACTTGTTCTTCCATTCATTGGACTTATTATCCTTGTCTACATCGTTTACTCTCTTGATACGCAAAAAATCATTACATCGTTTCTTTCTATTGAACCTATATTTATTGTTTACTCTTTATTACTCACCATCCCGCTTCTTCTCATCCGAAACGTGACATGGCAAATCATTTTAAAAGAACAAAAAATCACAGTTGGATTTTTCTATTCTATCAAAATCTACCTCATTGGTGTATTCTACGGCAGTATCACCCCAGGATACGCTGGACAGTTGATGCGTGTCCCGTATCTAAAAGAAAAAACCGGGGAACCCTATGGAAAACTCTTTATTAACACCATTATTGAGACGTTTGTCCATTCGTTTTCCCTGTATGGAATGATGTTT
>CAZGIV010000141.1:0-6624 GCA_964526175.1 uncultured Thermoplasmatales archaeon
ATATATCCTCTTCATCAATAGGAGCTATTCTCATTAGTTTTACTTTCTTGAAAGTGAAAAACAGATCGTGGAAAATCGGTTATAAACTTGTATCAATGTTTATTACACTCAGTGTCCCGATGTTCATTCATTCGCTGTCAAATCAATTTCTTAATATCAGTTATGCGGACCAATATCCGAGTTTTAATTACCTGGTTATACTAGGTCGGTTCTTGGTAAATAACAATTTGATAAAAAACGCGTTCTCCTTTGATCTGTTGGTATTTTGTATCGCGGTGATATTGGTGATCATTTGGTACCTTTATCTTGCCCATCGGATGAAAAAAAATGCATCCCTCCATTGATATTATTCAGAGGCTTTCGTTTCTCTTTTTGAACCAAGGATGTCATCAAGACCAATGTTCTTATTCAGAGTAAAACTTCTACTCTGCATAAACTCCTTCAAAACAACAGCAATGCCAAGATCACTCTCAAGTTTACATCCCTGAGCGTGTTTTTCCCCTAATTTAAGAAACCTTTTACCTATCTTGGATGTATGCTCTCCATGTTTACATTCACAGTAGATGTCCCCGCCAGTGACCTCGTCATCATTCTCCATATGGATTTTAATCCGGTCATAATGATACGGGATATTTATTCGACAGCGATTCTTTATAATGCATCTTGAACGGATTCCAGATTCTGCGCCTTTTTTTGTCAGTAAAAACTGTTTCTCGTTATGCATAGGATATAGAAACTTCGCGTTTTTCAGCGGGTCGACCTTACGGGCAAGACCAATTAAAAAAGTTCCTACAATACTATCTCCTGTATTGGAATACGTGCTCATCTCAATCTGTCTCGTGTACGATTCCCTTACTCTTCAACCAATCAATAGCAGCAATGGCCTCAGCCACATTGACATTGAATTCTCTCATAACCTCAGGGATGCTCATCTTCTTACGAGTGGCCAACAGTTCTTTAATATTATTCGCAAGCCTCTCAGTCTTTTCCTCCTGGATTTTCTTGTTGAGGTCACCTCCGAACAAACTATAAGTCGCAGAGCTGACAAATCGAGCACCCTCACTTGCCTTTTTCAGGACTTCTGCCCAGACATCCGATTTTACTTCAATATCAATCATTTAGCTGCCTCTCGTATTTTTTTTAGTTGAGCGATTTTTTCATCAAATTCGCTGATAAACCCTTTGAGGTCGTCCGATAATTTCTTCTGTTCATCTGCGTTCAATACGAATATATGAGACATCTTGCTTTGAAGAATCGCAATCCTAGCTAGAAGGAAAAACACGATTGTTCCTTCTTCCGAGGGTATGTTTTTAGTTAGCTCCATGATATATTCAGGTGGATTTTTTTGGAACTCTACAAATTCATCGTAATGTTTCTTGTATTTTCGCTGGAGATCATGAAGGCTCAGAACAGTCTCTGATGTCCGTTGAAGAAACTTTTTGTAAAAATCAAGGAGTTCTAAAAAAAATTCATCTTGAGATGTGTTTTTATGAATTCCGAGCATTAAAATACTCCCCCAAGGAAATAATCTTGTTTTACTGGATAATTCAGATAACTTCCTCTATAGATTATTATCTGTTTTGTAATACTTATACTTTTTCTTATAAGGCAAAGGCATCCCGAGTGTGTCATCCCAAACATCAAATGCATTTCAATTATTTAAATTGAACTCATTTTTTGTGAAGGGGCAAAAGCAGGGTTGAACGAAAATGAAATACTGCTCCCTTGGAGCTACAACACAGGATGCCCCGAAGAAAATAAAGTCGACAAAACCCATGGCGAACCAGATCGGCAAAGGCAGATCCAATACCGTATCAGTGAGCAGGCCCGCAACAAGACCCATGAGGAACATCTTAGCCCCTTAGGCAATAACGACTTTTTTGTTCTGCTCAGTCATCTTCCCCCTCTTTCTTTGTCGTGTGGTCCATCGAACCACGGCCATGGGTGATCAGTCTGTTCGTTCTTTGAATTCAACCACATTATAGTCAGCGGGAAATGACACGGGGAAAAGATCTAGTGGTATTACCATAGCTTTTCACGATAACGCTTCTATGTTTATTATGATCTTCTGAAATAATAATAGTGCAATGATATTCTTTTTATAGATGAACAGTGATATAAAAAAGTAAAGGGAAGAAAATTGATGAAGAAGCACCTTAGGCTACTAATGGTTTTTTTCCTGTTAGTATCGACTTCTTTCGTTGGTGTTTCAAATCAAATAGAAAAAGTGACTAGAGGGACGCTATTATTATCAACATCAAACGGGAATTGGTTATATGTTGGTGGGAGTGGATTTGGGAACTATACAAGAATCCAGGTTGCGATTGACAATGCATCTGATGGTGACACGGTGTTTGTCTATGATGATTCCTCACCATATATCGAGAATATTATTATCAATAAATCCATTTCTCTTGTTGGTGAAAACACATACACTACAATAATTGATGGTAATAATTCTGGTGATGTTGTAACTGTTTCCGCTGAATATGTGAAAATACAGAGGTTCACGATTACAAATTGCGATGAATGGTATGGTTCTGGTATACGCGTATACTCAGATGATATTGTTATCGACCAAAATAGGTTTGTAATAAATAACGTAGGGATTTCTCTGAATAATACTCAAAATTGCACCATCCGTAACTGTAGTTTTTTTAATTTTTACGGGCCAGCAATGGTATTGAAAAACACAGGGAATAACAGTATTTATGATAACACGATAAACACGTGTCCATATGGGATATTGCTTTATGGTTCGCATGAAAATGTGATTATGAGAAATACATTTCAAAATTGTTTCGATGCAGTAGAATTTTCTTATTCAACATTCAATATTTTAGATAATAATGTTATATCCTATATGTCGTGGTATGCTGTTTTATTATGGAAAAATTCAGAACATAACACGATTTCTAATAACACCATCAGCAATAATGATGATGTGGGGATTCATACACAAGATTCCAATTATATAACAATAGTCGGAAATTCAATTGTTGATAATAAGAGGGCAGGTATTAGTGTTTTTAATTGCTCGTTTCTTCTATGTCAGAGCAATTACATTGAAAATAACGGAGACATCGGGGGAATCCATATATCAAGAACGAACAATGGAACCATTATTTCAAATAATATAATTAAAGATAATCGATATGGTATTTACACCGATGCTAGTGACCTTCAAATAATTGAAAACACGATCATAAATAGCGATATTATAGGACTTCGAGTATATGACACAAATAATAACATAATTTTAAGGAATAATTTTATCGGAAATGAAATCAATGCTGAAAGTGTAAGTGGTGACAATATCTGGGATGATGGCGTTTACGGTAATTATTGGGATGACTATAAAGGGAAAGACATCAATGGAGATAGCATAGGGGACACTCCTTACATTATCGAGGATGATTACCACCAAGATAATTCTCCGTTAATGGTACCGTATGGATCTAATCCAAGTGTTAGAATCACGCAGCCAGAAGAAGGTTTTATTTATATTAGAAATCTACGACTTTTTTCGTCTTCGTCCACAATTCTATTTGGAACCATTAAGATAGAAGTAAGTGCAGCAAATTATGTTCATGGGATTGATCATGTTGATTTTTATATTGATGATGTTTTACGAAAAACAGACACTTCATCCCCTTATGAATGGACATGGAGATTAAGTTCACATCTCAAGCATAGACATATTCTTCGGGTTATCGCTTTTGATACTAAAGAAAATAGCACCAGTGCCGAAATCCAAGTATGGAAATTCTTCTGATGACATTCTTTTTATAGGGGAACAATGATATAAAATACTGATAAAAGGGGGAAAGGCATGGTTCCATATCCATTGATTAGGAAGGTATTAATTATTATCGGGTTAGTCAGGGGGGATAATAACATGAGAAGAAAAATTATTGGTATATTTGTTTGTACGTTGATGATAGCTACTGTAGTTCCCACTGTCGGGACAAGTGCTTTATTAAAAAATACTTTAAATCAGCTTATGATTAACCTGGAAAATTCTTATTTATATTTTAACATTAATCCAAAAAATTGGTCATATAAAAATAGTGATATTCAAATTCAAATAGCACGTAACAATTCAAATCCCTGCATCGGAGTAATCTCATCTTATAAATCACCATTATATCAGTTGAGGAACACATGTTCAGATGATATTACAACTATACACGAAGAAAGTACAAGTCAAGTTATCGTAATCAAGTTATCATCAACTCATGAAATACAGATAAAAAATATAACTGTTAAAAATATTTGCTCTGTTATTAACAAACAAAAAACTGATCTCAGTATTACTAGTGGGGTATATCTTGTTAATGCATCTGGAAAATTATACGATTTATTTTGTTCAGCCCTCATGAACCTTCATCCTGATAAAGGAACTTTACAATAT
This sequence comes from uncultured Thermoplasmatales archaeon, assembly GCA_964526175.1. GTDB lineage: Archaea > Thermoplasmatota > E2 > DHVEG-1 > DHVEG-1 > SM1-50. The sequence continues at coordinate 4,415 of CAZGIV010000141.1, forward strand.
TTCAAACTCGGTCCATATATTTACAACAACAGAGCTGAACAAGACTTTGTTGGATGGGCTTGGACATTAGGTAAAGGATTGGGCAATTATTCATTACCACCTGGAGATTGGTACTTTATTTTTTATGCAGGTTTTTATGATGTTCCTAACAACAATACATTTATTCAAACAAACATCTCAATCAATATCATAGATATACCTAATGATCTGAAAGTAATAAAAAATGAGGAGGGAACATTCTATAGCTATTGGTATGGTGAACTTAATCCAATATTAGTTATCAGTAAAGCTTGGGAATTTGAACTAATGTTCCATGGTACTAAACAATTTTCTATTAACAATACATGCTTTTTCCAGTTCTTTGGTTTTCCCGTTTCAGATGGATATTGGAGTATACGTTGGATAACTCCTACAGGGATAAAGAAATGTAAAATTAAAGTCTATGATGGCGTGTTTAATTCTACTAGTAGTGAAGAAGAAGTTAATTGGTGTATATCTGGTAACGGAGGTAGTGGAAGATATAAAGTTACTACGCATTATGTTGATAGAGCTTGCGGAGGATGGTCAACTTGTCCATCACATTTATCTGCAATCGATGTTCCATTGAAATAATATCAAAACATCTATCGTAATGCTAAATATCTCTATGTTAATTTTTTTTTAAAAAACAATCTAGGGGGTTCAAATCCCTTCCCCTGCATCACTTTTACTCATTATATTTCTCATAAAAACTATTCTTAATGTATCTTAATTACCATGTCAATGCTTCTCAGATATATTTTTAAATGAAAACAATATTATAAACCGGACAAAGGGTGGAAAGATATGGAAAAATATGTGGGGAAGACCCTGAGAAGAAGCCTAATAGTTGGTATTATCATGCTGTTTTTATCCAGCATGTGTCTACCTGTATTAGCAACTGAGGAATTACCAGACCTCGCCATTGAAGACATTTATGTCTATGTAAGTCCTGGTGGAGGGCGTGGTCCTCCATGGGAACGGGAATATATCCGATGTAATTTTAGCAATATTGGCGACGAGATTGTAAGTGAAGAAGATATTATTCAGTTTCACATTGTTGTAGAAAAATTATTGTTCAATAAAATACCAATCAGAGAGATAATGAACGTAGTGACACATGGTTATGCTATCCATAATGGTCTTGAGCCAGGACGTACAGTTCATGAAACATTAACGTCTCATTATATCCTTGCATTACCAGGTTATATGAAATTCAAATGCACAATCAATCCGAACAATTTAATCGAAGAATCAAATTATGATAACAATTATTGTGAGAGAACATTCTTTGGTTATATCGGCTGGAGAACGTATCGTTGGATACCTGTTGATTAAGTAGAATAAAAGATATGATATAATGGGGAAAAAAGGGTTAAACAGGAGTAAATCATCGTCTGTCAATCATTATCGTACTTGTAATAGGGCGTTCAAATCCCTTCCCCTGCATAATTTCCCTTAAAAAGAAGATTTAAATAGATAAGGGTGATTTATTTTTATAGGGGTAGGAAAGTTATGAATAAAAAACCTCTGATAGTGAGTAGTCTCTGTGCTGTGGTTCTTCTTGTTCTGGGTTCGCTGAGTAATGTGGTTGGGTATCGGACTGATATCGGAGAAAATAACAATTCTACATCTGAAGAGCATCCAGATTTAATCATACTAGGTGTTGAAGATTATTATGATTTTGAAGAAGGTGGTTCCCTTGTATGTGTTTTCCAAAACATTGGAACTGCTTCGACCAATGAGTATCGGATTCAGGCAGATGGTTATATTGGGTTTGGACTCATTCATATCTTTCATTCAGATACTCTTGTGACTCACTTGGTTAACCCGGGTGACATTGAAAAGGAGACGTTTTACTATCCTACTCTGTTTCTTGGTATACTTCGCATACGATGTGACATTAGCACCAGTATTCTCGAAGAAGATACAACCAATAATCAATATGCACACTCCTACTTTATTGGTAACCTGGGTTCATTATGGTTCTATAAAGAATTGCCCTGGTAATTAAGGAAGGAAATCAAATGATAAGAAAATGTTTGGCAATTGGAATCATTATTCTTTTTGTTACGACAGGTATCATTCCATCCACTGCACAGGATACTGAAAAACCATTACCGACATCGAGAGGGAATTGGTTGTATGTCGGTGGGAGTGGACCTGGGAACTATACCAGGATTCAGGATGCG
>CAZGIV010000142.1:0-6611 GCA_964526175.1 uncultured Thermoplasmatales archaeon
TGGTGAATTCACTTACCGCGATGATACGATCTGCTTTTTGCATCCCTTCCCGTTCGATATCGATGAACCATTGGTTGGGATAGATCCATCCAGACCGATCATATTCGGTTGAGTGGACCGTTAAAACAAGAGGGATGCCCATTTTTCCTTTCAGAGCCACTGCTGCTTTCATGGTAAGCCAGTCATGACAGTGTATTAGATCGTACTTACCTTTCACTCGTTGAACCAGCAAATCATTGTATCGATAGACCGCATCGAAGAATTTCCCGCCAATTGCTTTGTCATCAGGTCGATCATACGGATGCACCTCCGATTCACCAACTTCAATGATATGAATATTCTTGTTATCACTCTTGACCTTTTGTCTGAGCTTCGGCATATAGAAGTCGATATGTACATTTTTATCGGCAAGACCATGGGTCAACCCATAGCAATGGGTACCTAAACCTCCCACTTTGAATGGCGGGTATTCCCAGCCGATCATTGCAATCTTCATTCCTCTTCGTCCTCACCAATAGCACAAGATGTGTTTATTGATAATTTCTACTCCCAAATAGCTTGTTATGTTCATCGAGAGCATACGGTAATTGAACTTTTTTTGATATGATGTAAGAATTTTAACCGTAAAACCTACCTCATTGTTATAAGCTTTTCGTTTTTATCTGAGCTCTTCCTTTTTCTCAAATAAACTTTAGACTTCTCCTCCATAATCAATAAAGACTTCACAGTTTACTGCTTATTAATGATATCGTTTTTTAGGATATAATAGTATCTGAGATAATCTATGAAAAATAAAGATTGAGCATAATGAGATGATTGTTGCCAATGGTAAGACCTACCAGGACGATAATGAGTGTGTTGTCGCTGTCACCCAACACAAAATACTATAATGCATTGGGTGTGGTGACACAGCATTCTCCACAGTAAGCAGCAGCGGGAGAACACTGCAACGCTTCTCGCGACAGTTCTATGATATCGTGGTTATCCTCTTTTTCATCTCTTGACATTACGTCTGCCTGATCATAGAGGGACCCTAATCGATATCAACTGTTACCTTGAACTTGCTTCTCCAATCATGTGATCATGGAGATCTTCGTATCAAGGATAAAAAAACATACCGCTATTGATTAATTAACGTTTCCCTTCTTTGTTTTTATCGATATTTATTGATTTCGTTGCGAACCAACTCTGCTTTTTTACGCGATTGTTCTGCGAAATCCTGATGTTCACCGGTAAAGATGATTTCACGAGAGGAATTAATAAGAGCCATTTCGCCTTGCGCATTCGTCCCGTTTCGTACGGTTTTTTCGATATCGCCTCCCTGTTTTCCAACACCAGGGATGAGAATAGGGATAGTCTCTCCTAAGATCGTTCGAACGGTTTTCAGTTCCTCCGGATATGTTGCCCCAACGACCGCACCACAGTTATTATTCGTATTCCATTCACGTATCTTCTGCGCAACGATTTGATACACGGGTGTTGATGAGACGAGAAGGTCCTGAAAATCACCTGCTGAGGGATTTGAGGTACGACATAAGATAAAACTACATTTGTCCGTATACTCTAAGAACGGCATGATCCCATCCTTGCCAAGATACGGATTAACCGTTACCGCATCCGCTTCAAGGGTATCAAAGAGCGATTTGGCATAGTTCTCGGCGGTATTGCCAATGTCATTGCGCTTCCCATCAAGGATGATCATGATGTTTCGAGGGATATACTGGATGGTTTTTTCGAGTGCCTCTATACCTTTGCGCCCACCTACTTCATAAAACGCCATGTTGAGTTTATACGCACACACCAGGTCCTTGGTCGCATCAATGATTGCTTTGTTGAAATCAAACAATGGATTTTTACTAGCATCTATCAAGAATTTTGGTATTTTTCCCTTATCGGTATCAAGTCCAACACAGAGTAGACTATTGTTCTGAGAAGTAATAGTCGAAAGTTTTTCTCTCCAGTTCATACGGTCCCTATGTGAAATAGTGCTTCTTCTATAAATACTCGTGTTTTCGTTAGCTATTTAACGTCATGCAAAATACAATCCCTTATATGGAAATCATTTACGGAGTGTGTTCATGGGGTCTAGGGCACGCGACACGATCCTTGCCGGTCATTCGAAAACTTATCAACGAAAAAAACAACATCACCGTTATTTCAAATGGACGAAGTTTAGAAGTGCTGAAAAAGGAACTCGGGGAGGATGCATGCTATGTTGATATCCCTGACTATCCGATGTTAGTCTCTGAAAACACCAGACAGTTCCTTGCAAAAAGCATGGTGTACTGGCCGGTATTTATCAAAAGAATTGAGGACGGATTAGCCCAGCTGCAGAAAATCCTAAACCAAAAACACTATGATTGTATCATCTCTGATGCTCGATATGATATGTACAGTAAGAAGATCCCATCGTTTTTCATCTCGCATCAGATGCGAATCATGAACCCGCTTCAGATAAAGATGTTTGAACGCACCATGGAGCGATTTAATCTGTTTTTTTTCAAACGATATGTTGGCATCATGGTTCCTGATTATAAAGAAAACAACCTCTCCGGTGATTTGTCACATAATCTAAAAAGAATCGATGAAAATGCAATTCATTACGTCGGAGTTCTTTCTGATTTTACGAAACGTCCAATGAAAAAAGATATCGATTATTTAATTTCGATTTCTGGCCCTGAACCCCAACGAAGCATCCTTGAGGAAAAACTCGTATCTCAAGCCCATAAGCTCGAGGGAAACGTCGTCATGACATTAGGTAAAGTGGAGAAATACTCCATAGTAAAAAAGGAACATCTGACGACCTATTCGTTTGTGACAAAAGAACTGCGGGAAGAGCTATTGAATAAAGCAAAACTGGTGGTGTCACGCTCTGGGTATTCAACAATCATGGATCTTGCAGTGGTTGGTACAAAAGCGTTGTTCATCCCAACACCTGGTCAGATAGAACAAGAATATCTTTCAAAATATCATAACGAACTGGGTACGTTTTATTCAGTGCTACAGGATGCAATCGATTTGAAATCTGATGTGAAGAGAGCATCGGAGAAAACCGGGATTACCAGAGAATGCGACGTGAAAAAAACCGTAGAAAATATTCTTAATATTGTCATGGAGAACACATAATCGGGAACCATAACAGCTTTAAATCTAATGAGTATTACCCGTGAGGAAGGACATTTTACTTATGAAACAATGGGGTTTTCTGAAATCATGGTACTTCTGGTTGTTCCTGATTACAGGAATTGCTATCGTGATACGGTCATTTCCCGCATGGATGAACGCAGCATGGGGTGGTGACTTTGGTATTTACTATGGGTTGACCTCACGGTTTGTTGAAAATCAACAAATCTTCAACGAGTACACCGGTTGGGGCGGGATGTATAATTACTTCCCGGTGTTGTATATTTTCTCTGCGCTTGGTCATTGGATCACCGGGATTGATCTCCTCTGGGTGATGCCGAAGATCGCCCCGATCTTTGGTGGACTGACTGTATTGATCTTCTATTTTATCGTCTATGAGCTTACGAAACGACGTGACCTTGCGCTCCTTTCATCACTGTTTCTTGCTGTCATCCCCTTCCACGTGTATCAGACCAGCCATGCTGCTCCGTTGACCATGGGCCATTTCTTCATGATGCTTTCAACCTACCTGTTCCTCAAATATATGAACGAAAAGAAATATTTGATACCCCTGTTGACCTCCACCGTGTTTCTTATCATGTCGCATCATCTCACCACCTATTTTTTCCTTATCACCATCTTCTTTATCGTGGTCATAAAAAGCATTCGCATCGACCTTCGAAGTATGTACCGAGACGTCGCATATGTTACGGTTGCATCAGGGCTGACCTTTAGCTACTGGGTGTTTATCGCTACACCGGTCTTCAGCACCTTTATGAACAAGGGACTTTCTATTTCCTCATATGTTGTGATTCTGCTTTTCTATGTAAGTTTATTTGGACTTCTTCTTGGTATTGCTGCATTGAAAAAAAATACACCATCATGGATGCATCAGCTTAAAAAAACACGTATGTTCAATCCTGCCAATTCACGGAAACGCGCGTTGATCTATTTTACTGCAGGTTTTGTGTTTATTTTATCCGCGGAGATCATCTTCCTGTTTGTGAACTTCCCGGTAAGTGGTATCCGGATGAAACCCCTTTCAATACTGTATTCAATCCCTATGCTTTTATTTATCGGGTTTGGGTGTCTGGGTGTCGAGTATCTTAAAGAGGTGAAGAACCGCTGGTTTTTCCAGGCCTGGTTATGCGCAATCCTCTCATCATTCATTTATTCACTAGTAACGGTGAATACCACATTATTCCCTGATCGTCATGTCGAGTACCTGACAGTCCCGGCCTGTCTTTTCGCCGCAGTCGGCGTACTGTATTTCTTCAGATACAGAGAACACAAGGTATCGTTATCATTGAAAAAACAGCTATCGTCTCCATCAATTCAGGTGTTATTTGCCCTTGTCGTTTTCGGGTTGGTTTTCTCAAACGCAGTTGCAGTCTACCCAGTGTATACGTCGTTAGAATGGATGGATGAAAGCATCCCGAATGAAACTGCGAATACTATAGACTGGATACAGAACAATCTTGATAGAAACACGACTATGGTTGCCACCGACCTTCGGTTATCCAAGATGATGTGGGCAGATGGGATAAATGCGACATTTGAAGGGACAAATTCCGCCTGGACGTGTGACACTTGGGTAGGGTGTGTTGCTGATTTCGATGCCAAGGAAAGTCATCCTAGGGTGACTCATGTGCTCATCGATGATGTGATGCGGGGCATGTCCGTGAATGTTCGAGTGCTTCAGAGTGTCTATATGACCAATGAGTCGTATCTAAAGTTCAAACAAGAGCCGTTTCAGCTCGTCTATCGGAATGCTACTGTAAATCAGGACAACAAAGAAGTTCATTGGGCTGAGGTCTATAGGGTTAATTGGACGTTTATTGATCAACATCTCATGGTAAAAAAATAACAAATCATTTGTTTTTATTTTGTTCAAGGACTTTTTTATAGACCTGTTCATACTGGAATCCGATGTAACTCATCGAGTGTTTTTCACTGAGCGTAAGACTTTTCTTTTTCATGGTGTCTCTGAGTTTTTTATCAGAGAGGATGGTGATGATGTTGGTTGCAAGCTTGCCGCTATCTTTTGGCTCGAAGACCAATCCGTTTCCTGAGCTGGCAAGTTCAGGGACCGCCCCTTTGTTGACGACGACAGGTGGTACCCCTGAGGCGATTGCTTCAAGGGTGACAATACTTTGGAGTTCTGATTCAGCTGGCATGACGAAGACGTCAGCTAGCGGATAAATGTTCGGATAATCAGCCCAGTCAAGGAAATCGATAAACGTGGTGTGAGCATCCACACCCAACTCCTGTGTTAATTTCATCATATTTGGTTTTAAACCACCGGACCCGCAGAAGAGGAAATGCGCGTCTATTTCCTTTAGGACCAGGGGGATTGCTTTTACAAGCACGTCAACGTTTTTTTCTTGGTTGATTCTCCCGGTGTAGAGAACCAGTGGTTTTTTTGGGAGGTTGAATCGTTTTCGAAGATATTCGCCTTTGTTGTTTGGTTTGAACAGTGTGGTGTTCACTCCATTTGAGATGGGGGTGATAGGTGTTTTTAGTCCTTTTTCTTGGTACATGGTTGCTCCAGTCTGCGTTGGGACTGTTGCCCAATCAACACGGTTGTAGAAGTAGATGAGATAGGACCAGGTGTATTTCACCATAGTTGGATACCAAGGGGAGGCAAAGAAGGGGGCAAGGATGTTCTCTGGAAGAATGTGGATGGAACCAACGAGCGGGATGTTCTTCTTTTTCGCCCAGATAATTGCGCAGATGCTGATTGGATACGGGGAACAGACATTGATCACATCTGGTTTGAAGGTATCAAGGATCTTTTTCACATATAGAAACGGGAGGGGAGTGAAATGATATTTATTGTTCATGTAAAAGGGAAGGAGAAATGCTTTTGGACGATAGATTGTTGACCCGTTATCGTCTTCGATGGTGTTTTTGAAGGAGAAACTTGGGGCGATCACCCGGACGTCATGACCGTTGTCAATCAGCTCATGAACGATACGGTGTTGTGCTATTGCACCACCGTCAATGATGGGGTAATATGATTCTGTGGTAAAGAGTATTTTCATGACAACCAAGTCTCGTGGTGTTGTATAACCACGGATTGCTACATAAGAGTTACCAAAAAAACAGTAGGGTGGTTTATTTGAGGATGTAGGGGCTGATTGAGGAATACAGGGAGCGGGGTGATGCGAATACGTCGGTGGCAAAATACTGGTACCACCCGCAGCTGCGTTGGCATTCATTCATGGTGGTCCGTGCTTTTTTTGCTTCTGGTGTTTTAAGGAATTCCATAAATGAACCTTCCGTAAAGTTGTACAGATGGTTTCCTACGGTCCGACAGGGGTAGAACAGGCCGCCATCTGAGTCAATGATGACTGATGATGTGGAGCACCCATGTGGTTTGTTGATGTTATCTAAAAATCCTTTTGGTGTAGTGATGGTATTTGGGTATTTGTTTTTCAATCGGAGTATTTCTGCTCGGAAGTCTTTTGGGTCAGGATAGAAATCAT
>CAZGIV010000143.1:0-6449 GCA_964526175.1 uncultured Thermoplasmatales archaeon
TCTGCCCCAATGTTCATCGCCTTTAGAATCGTTGGATACATCGCACCAACATCAGCGACCACCACATGATACCAAGGGATGAAATGTGAATGAGCTTCTTTGTCTGGTTTAATGGTCATACCACCAGGCATATGGTAGTTTACGACCTCTTCCTCGTCATCTGCACGTACCTGCTCTTTGTAGATCACCTGCGGGTATTCCACCCAATCAGGCATCTCCTCACCGTATTTCAACACCCGGACAAAATCCTTTGACAGCTGCTCTCTTCGTTTCTTCGCCAGACGAATGATTGCCTCTTTTGTTGTTTGCCTGCCAAAATCCTTTACCAGAACCTGCGAAACTGATTTCACACGACAGATCGGTGGGATGATCTTTTTCTTCGCAGCCCCCCGAAGCAACGCCATATGATCCCACATGTTCACCGCACCAGAAGAAAGCAACATGTCAAACGGCATACACGTCGTAAACGACAGCGGCAATGCTTGTTGGATAAAATGTAACGATACCCCGATTTGCTCTTGGACATCCTGCTTGTTATACGTCATCGTACGATCATCGAGTTTAATTTCTGACGGTGCTAAATAAACCCGATTATCAATAATAACATTGAGAAACGGAGCTAAAGTTTTTAGCCGGTAATCATCGAGCCACGGGTAAAACTTCCGTGCAGCTAGGTACGTATCAAAGCTACAGGGATATATCTGCACAATTTCAGCACCCATAATACCAAAATGAAACGACTTATCCTCACGGCAATACATACGAATAAAATTCTGAAACGTTTTTTTCTCATCAACTGACAATTGATCTTGTTTGTTTTTCAGGAACCAATTTATCCGGTCATAGACATGGACGTTATCAAAACCAACGATGTTATGTCCTGTGATGATATCAGCGTCTTTTGCAAGTCTGCAGAATGTCAACAGGCTTGCGATCTCCTCATCCACAGTACGAGAAAGATGTTGGACGACCTCAACATCCTTCCAATGCGCTGGGGTCTCACGAATCTCAAAGCTGAATTCTTCTGTATCAAGGTTTTTCTCTGACTCGATAGCAATATCAAACGTAGCGTATCCAAGGATATCGATAGGGATCTGTGGTTTTCCTTCTTCAAACTGGGTCGTTTCAATATCATAGACCAGTACTTTGAGGTTTGTTTTTTTTCCTTGCGTGTCAAACAACCACGTTTTCCCTTCAGCAGCAAGGTCAACCAATGCGCGTTGATGATATGGGATGTCATGCTCAGCGGTGAATAACTCCTGTTCAAAAAACAAATAATCACTGATTTCAGGGACTACGTAGGATTCTTTTGTATAGACTTTGAAAACGTTTCGTGTTTTCGTAAAATCACAGAAACTCCGATATGTTTCAAGTTCTCCAATTGCTGTGATTTTTGATAATTTCGGATGGTCTTCTTTGTTGTTTTTCCATTGCTCGACAAGTTTTTTCCGGGCGGTTTTTGCGTCGATTGTTGTCGGGGGAAACGCGAGAAAATAGGGATGATGTAGCTCTGAGACAAGCTGTGGTGTTTTTCCCTGGAAATAGAGATAGTTTGGTGAGAGACCTAAAAGCATGTTCGTCATAAACTCGTTTTCCCCACTATTGATTTTAATCGTTAATACATTAGTTGTACTTAAACCTTAGAAGTAATAATTATAAAAGAGTTCCTCGTTGTTTAGTCGCGATTTTATGACGACACAGATTGTGTTTTCCGATGTATTTAACAAACATGATACCGCCGATCACCCAGAGAATGCCGATCGTCTCTATGTGATGCTTGATGCCCTTGAAAAAGCACCGTTTTACAAAGATATCCAAATGATAGAACCAGAAATGCTTCCTGAGAAACTATTATATGAGGTGCATTCAGCAGAGATGATCCAACGCATTAAAGAGATCAGTGAACACGAGGACTCGTGGATTGATTTAGATACGTATGTCTGTAAATCAGATTATGAAACCGCACGGCTTGCAGCAGGCGGGGTAACTTCTGTCTGCAGAAATGTTATGAATGGAGCTGCTCAGAATGCCTATGCATTAGTTCGACCACCTGGGCATCATGCCTCTGCAGAACGATCCATGGGTTTCTGTTTGTTTAACAACGCAGGTCTTGCAGCTCATGAGCTGTCAAAAGATGGAAAACGGGTTCTTATCTTCGATCATGATGTTCATCACGGGAATGGTACACAATCGATTTTCTACAAACGAAAAGACGTCATGTATCAATCATTTCATTTATCACCGCATTACCCGGGAACCGGAGATGTTTCTGAGATTGGGGACGGAAACGGAAAAGGATATACCATAAACGCTCCGCTTGGATTTGGTCATGGTGACGGTGCCGTCTCACAGCTATTTGATGAACTATTTATCCCAATCACCAAACAATTCAACCCTCATCTTATCATTATTTCAGCGGGGTATGATTCCCATCATTCGGACCAACTTGGTGGGCTGAAACTTTCTGCGAATTTCTTCGGTGAAATGATTAAACGATTCCAGGAAATCCAACCAAAAATCGTCTGCACCTTAGAAGGTGGGTATAATCTACAATGGATCGGCAAATGCTTTCTATCTCAACTCGGACAAATGATGTCACATCCGCTTCAGTTTGATGACCCGATAATCGGAGATGATGACGTCAGTGCTCTCATCAAGAAAATGAAAAAAGAATTGGGAGCGTATTGGGAACTCTAAACCGTTTAATCAAAGATCATGCCCATACCGGTGGCAGCAGAATCCTCTTGTTCTTTTATCTTCTCATCGATTTTTTTTGCTTTTTTATCTGGAAGTTTTTTCATCCCAAGTTCTTTGGCAAGCTCTTTGGCTCTCTTGAGACCCTCTGTACTTCCTTCGACTTTCAAATAGGATACCGCTTCTTTTATCTCTAAGGAATTTGCATCACGTATTATGATGCTTTGTCGGTTGACAATATCATCTTGAAGCATGGTTTGTATTTTCCCTGCTTCTGCTGATTTCACTTCAAAGATTACATAGGACATGTACGATCACCTGCTTTTGCGGATATAATTATTCTATATAAATCTTGTTTCATATAACTTTATATAAGATTCTACAAGTGAAATAAAGAATTATCAAACCGAAACAGGTTTATAAGAAGCCTAGTATTAGTGTATTGAGAGTCTCTAATTTATAATTGAAACTGTTAGTAATGGTTATGATGAAGCATAATGTATATGATGAATGATTAAATCCACATATTAAAAAAATTTATCTCATAACTACTATTTTCAGCTCCGAATAGATCGGATCAAACAAGCCGGTATTACTCACCATGATGATACTTTCCTTGTTAATCTTTTCAGACGATAAACCCACTTTTACATCCTATCAGTATATATACTAAATAAACAATGGATATTTTGGTGATAACTTGAGAAAAACAATTACTAGGATAATGATACCAATGATAATGGCAGCCTTCGTACTATCCGTTGTGCCAACCTCTTCCACAGCAATCGAAGTTCCAGGAGTTCCAACGGCCTTTGTAGTAACTCCAGATGATGGGTCTGTGACCCTTTCCTGGAGCGAACCTGCAGACGATGGTGGATCGAATATTACTGATTACAGGATTTATAGGGGCATTATGGTAGATGGAATGGGTATCGTGGAGGATGTCACGGTTATGTTCTATACTGATACCGGCCTCCAAAATGGCCAGACATATTATTACGCGGTGTCAGCATTGAATACAGAGGGTGAAGGTGAAAAAACTGAAATTCTACCAGCAACACCCGAAGTAGGGTCTCCACAAATGACCTCAATAGTTGTGGGGGATTACACTACCGATGTAATTATCTATGTCGGTGAAGGTGTTTATTTCGACATTGCGGGTGGAACTCACAATGTGGTAGTTGAATCTATTACTGGTACAAGTGCGTTGGTCACAATCAATTCAGGTCCCCAGTCTTTCACCATGTCTGAGGGAGATTCAGAGAACGTTGATGTTAATGGTGATGGCACAGCTGATTTCAAACTCACCTGCAAGACAATCACCAGCGAACCCGCTGAAGGGTTTCCCCAGACTGTCGAATTCTCATTCACAAAGAACCTCGGAGAGACCTCAGGGAGCGGAACACCTGGATTTGAACTCTGGACATTGATAGTAGCCGGTCTCGTGGCCTTCAGCATAACCAGTGTATTAAGGCGTAGAAAATGAGTAAACGAAAATACAGGTGTTGTACAATCCTTGCCCCATTCATTTTTTAATTGTCTTTAGGAAAGCACGATTTTCTGAGATTTTTTCACATCTAAACTCATAGGGACATCCAACTGTGCTTTTACATACCAGTCCGTACGAGAATATACACCGCTTAGAGTTTTTAAAGCTGTCATCGCTGTCCCTATTTTTCCATCAAGTTTTTGGTCAATTTGATGAATATCTTCAGGGATTTTTATCTCAAAGTGATATTCTTCTTCATGATAGTCTTTCTCCCCATCAAGGGGTAATGTAAAATCATAGACCTTCATCGTCTTTGTTTGCTGGGTGTTACTTGTTGTTGGTCCGATTCCCATCCCTGTTTGTTTTTCGGTTTTTGAACCTATAAATGATACTTCCAGTTTTCTTGCTTTTGTTTGTTTTTTTAAATTCAATTTCACAATCCCTTTGATTTTGTCACCGGGTTTGTAATCGTACTTTTCAAGCGTCAATGTTATTTTCTCTTTACCAAATAAACTCATACCATCTCACTCCTCGATTATTTTTCTGGTGGATAGTAAAGTATTAAACAGGTGTTTGGTAATAAAACTTTGTGCTAAAGCACCGATACTGTTAAAATAAAAACCTCCATATCATAAAAAAAAACTTCAACTTCGTGTTAATACAAGGATTCTAACTATGACATCATTATGTATCTATTTTGAAGTGCATCAGCCAATGCGGCTTAATCATTTTTCTGAGTCTAAAATCGGAAGAAAAAATGATACATTTAATACGTATTTTAATCATGATTTAAACCGTGGAATTTTTAAAAAAGTAGCAAAAAAATGTTATATTCCTACCAATAAAATATTGCTTGATTTAATAAAAGAATATTTTAGTGAATTTCGTTTTTCCTTTAGTCTAACAGGTACTTTTATTGAATCTTGTGAACGCTATATGCCCACCCTACTTGACAGTTTTAAAGAACTATTCGATACAGGCGCTGTTGATTTTATTGAAGAAACCTATTTCCATTCTTTAGCTAGTTTATATGATGATCTTGATGAATTTGTAGAACAAGTCAAAATGCATAGACAGATGATGAAACGATTATTTCATTATCAGCCGAAAGTGTTTCGAAATACTGAAGCAATCTACGATAATAGAATTGCAAAGATTATAGCTGATCTGGGGTATAAAGGGATTATTACTGAAGGGACAGAAAAAATTCTTAAATCTCGATCACCGAATTATCTCTACAAACCAAGTAATTGCGACATCAAGGTTTTATTACGGAATTATCGATTGAGTGATGACATTGGATTTCGGTTTTCCACTCATGATTGGGTTGAATATCCCCTAACCGCTGATAAATATGCAAACTGGTTATCCCAAACAAAAGGAGATATCATCAATTTATTTATTGATTATGAAACATTCGGTGAGCATCAGTGGCATGAAACAGGTATCTTTGATTTTCTTAAATATTTACCAAAAGAAATTTTGAGGTATAAACACTTAGATTTTGTAACTGTCAGTGAAGCAATACATAGATACAAAACCGTTGGAGAGATCGATAGTCCTTGGGCGATATCCTGGGCTGACGAAGATCGAGATGTTTCGGCCTGGCTTGGTAATGATATGCAACTAGCTTGTTTTTCCTTATTGAAAGAAATTGGTACGCTATTAAAACAACAAAAAAAGAAAGAGTTGTTATACATTTGGCGTCTGCTTCAAACATCAGATCATCTCTATTATATGTCAACAAAAGGCCTTAAAGACGGAACCGTTCATACATATTTCAGGCCATATGATACGCCATTAGATGCTTTCAATAATTTTTTGAATATTTTACAGGATCTTCGACATAAAATCATATAACAAAGGGTTAAATCAGGTAGTGGCACGTTTCTATTATTTTTTCAGGTTCTTTCCGTCTGTCGTTATAATAATAGTTGACTTAGCATATCCAGATAATCTTGTACAAGCCGGGTAATAAGGAAATTTTTCCGAACAATTTCCTTTCCTTTTTTACCCATATCTTCTGCTAACGTCGGATTTTGTAATAACGTTATAACTTTATTTGCGCAATCTTTTATATCGTAAGGGTCGACAAGAAACCCATTTTCACCATCAATTATTTGAACGGGTATTCCACCAACATTTGAAGCTACAACAGGAGTTTCCTTCCATAACGCTTCGGATATGGTAAGACCAAAACCTTCTCGAATCGATTTCTGAACTACGACTGCCGATCTCCTTTGTAAAGAATTTACGAGAGTATTAT
>CAZGIV010000144.1:0-4864 GCA_964526175.1 uncultured Thermoplasmatales archaeon
TATGTGTTATCGGTATTCAGTCCCTGGCCCTGATTCGTTGGTGAAGCGATTTTCTGCGGTATTTCTTGAGAACGTACCGTTTAAGCGGCAGTATCATGTCTCAAGTTTCGATCTTCCCAAACTCCCGGTGATTACGAACGAAAACCCAAAGCAAATCCAGTTATTCACCTGGGGGTTGATTCCTTTCTGGGTAAAGGATCAAAAGACCGCTGAGGACATCCGGTTGAAAACAATGAACGCCCGTGCGGAGAGCATCTTTGAGAAACCATCCTTTCGTCTTGCTGCAGAACAGAAGCATTGTCTGGTGTTAATCGATGGTTTTTTCGAATGGCAGGAGTACCAGGGGAAGAACTACCCGTATTACATCCGACTGAAAAACCATGAGCCATTTGCGATGGCTGGCCTATGGGACTGCTGGAAAAACCCGGAAACAGCAGAGGAACTTCATACCTACACGGTGATTACCACGAAAGCGAACCCGTTGATGGAGCAGATCCATAATAAGAAGAAACGCATGCCGGTCATCCTCCGAAGGGATAACGAGGAAGAATGGATTCGTTCATCGTTGAACAAGGAAGCAGCACACGTGTTGTTATCCCCGTATGATGAGGCGGAGATGGAGGCGTTTACTATCTCACGGTTGATTACATCACAGCAGAGAAATCCCAATGTTCCTGAGGTTTTCCAACCGTTCTCATATCCAGAGCTTCAGGCAAAGGCCGGACAGAGAAATCTTTTCTAGAGTATTCTCTCCTATTTTCTTCTATATGGGAAAATCGTTTCGCTGAAACTTATATAAGCACCATATTTATTGTGGATTCGTTGTAAGAGTATCTCAAAAGTGTGTGTAATGAAAAAAAATAGGGAGTAAAAAAGCATGGGCTTCATTGAACGATTGGAAAAGAACATCGCAAAGCTGGAGAAAAAAATCGAAAAACAAGAGATGAAAATCGCGCAATTGGAAGCAAAATGTGAGGGTAAAAAGATTACGAAAGCTGAGTTTAATCTCAAGAAGCGACATCATGATGAGCATATTCATTCAATGAGTGCTCGCATTCGTGTCCTGCAGGGCGGGATTGTCCGAGAGAAGCAACACATCGCGGAGAGAGCTGAGGAAAAAGAGAAGAAAAAAGAAGAAAAAGATAAGAAGAAAGAGAAAAAAGAGAAAAAAGAAGTTGAAAAAGAAGTAGAAAAAGACGTTGAAAAAGAAAAACCAAAGCAATGATTCTGCTTTTTTTCTGTTAAAGATTTGGGTTTTTCCCGTCTTTCTTTTTGTTTTTCTGTTTTGTTTGGTGGTCTGTTTGCGTCGTCTGTGTGATCTTGGTAAACGATCATCCTACTTGTTCCGTGTTAACACGTATTGAAATACATTTAAATAGTGATATCTAATGTCCGCTGGTTTGTGAGGAGCGGGGAGAGGTATCCCCTTATCTTTTTTTTCGTATTTTTCCTCTCTCTCCTCTTCTTTACAATTCTTTTTGGTACAAAAACAAAAAAAAGATAGAACTAGTGGAATGAAACAACGCATAATTCTCCGAAAAAGATTGTTAAAAAAAACAAGAGAACGGTTCAATCACGGAGAATAACAAAACCTAGACATTTTCCACCTGTCGACTGACGTACGATTTTTACATCAGAGACCTTTGCAAGCGGTGGTCCTCTCCAGCACCAAGCAATCATTGCCTGAACCGTTGATTCATCTCCCTCAAATTCCGCTTCAACGGTTCCAGCACCAGTGTTTTTTACCCAACCAGATACTCCTAATTCCTCTGCTTTTTGTTTGGTACTTGCACGATACCAGACCCCTTGCACGCGACCGGAAATGATGACCTGTACTCTTGTTTTCATATCAACCACTTGTCTAAGGTCGAAATCGTAGAAGCGTCCGCGGGAATGGAATCGTATCCTTGATGTTCTCCGCCTTACAAATCCAGGCCACGAGCCGCTCAACCCCAAGACCATACCCCGCATGAGGAACAGAACCAAACCGTCGCAAATCAAAATACCATTGATAGTTTGCTACGTTCTCACCCATCTGCTGTAACCGCTCGGTCATCGAACCGATATCCGTGCTTCGTTGGGACCCACCAATGATTTCGCCGTACCCCTCAGGGGCAATCATATCAAAACACAATGCAGTCTTCGGGTCCTTTTCATCCTTTGGTTTGTAGAACGCCATGATCTCAAGAGGATAATTGGTCACCACCACCGGGGTTCTGAAATGGTTCATCAATTTATCTTCTTCAATGGTCCGCAAATCCTTTCCCCATTCGATACTCATACCTTCCTTTTCCTTGAGGATATGCAATGCATCAGTATAGGAGATGGTGGGAAACTCTGATACGGCAATTTCTTCAAGTTTCGCGATATCCTGACCAAGAACCTCTAAATCTTTCTTATTCTTCTGCAGGACTTGTGCCAGTATATACTGAACTTCTTCTTTTGCGATTGCGACCACATCAGAGAGATCCATCCAGGCTGCCTCCATCTCCGCCATCCAAAACTCGGAGAGATGTCGGGATGTCTTCGATTTCTCCGCACGGAACGTCGGCCCCATGTTGTAGATTTTTTCTAACGAAAAGATCCCTGCTTCCGCATACAACTGCCAGGATTGCGACAGGTAGGTTTTATCCTCATAATATTTCACTTCAAAGAGCGTAGAACCACCTTCACATTGGTTTGGCTGCAGCACCGGTGCATCGTACTCATAGAAACCGTGTTCCCTGAAAAACGAATGGATCGCACCAACGACAGTCGAACGAACCTTCAACATCGAGGTTAACTTTCGCGACCGGATCCACAGATGCCTCTGGTCAAGGAGAAACTCCGGGCTTTGATCCTTGGTGATAGGGAATGGTTCTGCGAAATTGACCACCGTAAGACTTGTCACCTGCAGTTCATAGCCACCGGGGGCTCGTTTATCCTCTTTCACAATTCCTGTGATTTGTACAGATGACTCGATAAGTGCTTTAAGAGCATCTTCAAACTCTGCGTCGGGGAGATTACCTCGTTTCACCGTCGCCTGAAGAACCCCGGTGACATCCCTCAGTGTCATAAACACGATATTACCGCTGCTACGAGTCCGATAAATCCATCCACGACTATGGATTGTTTTTCCGATATACTCTCCTGTTAATATCTCTTCAATCTGTGTCCATTTTGTTTTCGGCATGGTCGCCAACTCACTATGGGGGATATGTTTACTGCATTTATGAATTACGGTGACAGGACTTTTATAGGCACTGATTACTTACAAGAGTTATCCTTAAATATAGCCTCTTTTATTATTGGCAATACTTTCTTGTAGTATCCAGAATACTATATAGAGAAAGCTTGTACACCAAAGCGGGGTATCATCTTGGCAGAAAATGATAAATCACCAGAAGAAAAAAAACAACCTTCAAACAAAGAGTCAACCGATGCAAAACATTCAGAGGGGAAAAGCACTTCTGAAGAAAAAAGAAAAAACGTTACTCCACCTGACCAGGGAGCAGCACAACCAGATCAACAGAAGAAAAAAGAGAAAAAAGGAAAACAATCTTTCAAGGGAGATGAACCCGCTAAGAAAAAAGAACATGATGAGAATTTTAACTATATCGTCCGTATCGTAAACACAGATATCAACGGTGAAAACAATATCGTTCAAGGTCTCACCCAGATAAAAGGGATCGGCAGACATATGGCAACGTTCATTGCGGATACCGCCGGGGTTGACCGGAAGTTAAAATTCGGTAATTTACCGGAACCTGAGATTGAAAAACTCAAAGAAGTTATCGAGAATATCGATGAATATGCTCCTGTATGGATGCTGAACTATCAGAAAGACATGTACACAGGCGAGGACATCCATCTGATTGGTAACGATGTCACGGCACGGCTTCGGGATGACATCAACATGATGAAAATGATACGGTCCTACCGGGGAGTCCGTCACGAGGTCGGGCTGAAAGTACGCGGACAGCGTACAAGTTCCAATGGACGTAAAGGGTTAGCGTTAGGTGTCTCGAAACGAAGAGAAGCACCCGCAGCAGCTGGCAAAAAAGAAGAAACCAAGGAGAAATAGGAGTGATATAAATGAGCAGTCAGAAATTCCCACGGAAAAAATATGAAACCCCCTTGCATCCTTGGAAAGAAAACCGTATCAAATCAGAACGAGAGCTCATAAAAAAATACGGGTTGAAAAACCACAAGGAAGTCTGGAAGGCAAAGACCTACCTAGGAAAACATCGAGAGCAAGCAAGGGAACTTCTTGCAAAAGTCGGAACATCAAATCCACAGGCGAAAAAAGAAAGCGACCAGCTGCTCCTTCATTTAACCCGCATGGGCATCCTTTCGATGGGAGCGTCTCTTGATGACGTCTTGGCCCTTGAAACCGAAGCAGTTCTTTCTCGACGGTTGCAAACCCTGGTCTACCTCAAAGGATTTTCGAGTACTCCATACCAAGCCCGTCAGTTGATTTCCCATGGTCATGTGGCAGTGAGCGGCAATAAAGTCACGATCCCGAGTTACATGGTCGGGAAAGACGAAGAAAGTAAAATCCAGTATACGATTCGATCACCCTTAAATGAAATATCACATCCCGCACGACCAAAAGGCGAGATGTATAGGACTGAGGGTGGAGTTCCTTTAAAAGCATCAACTGAGGAAAAACCTGCTATGGTTGTTCCACCAAAACCGGAACAAACACCGTCTACACCTGCGGTGCCTGCGGTACAACCGACGGCAGCTGTGGTAGCGGTATCATCACAACCAGCAGAGCCTGCACAAGTACCAGCGGTTGAGAACGCAGTAGCAGAAAAACCAGTAGTGGAAAAACCAGTAGTGGAAAAACCAGTAGTGGAAAAACCAGTAGTGGAAAAACCAG
>CAZGIV010000144.1:4964-6426 GCA_964526175.1 uncultured Thermoplasmatales archaeon
GAAAAACCAGTAGTGGAAAAACCAGTAGTGGAAAAACCAGTAGTGGAAAAACCAGCGGCAGAGAAACCAGCTGAGGAAAAACCAGTGAAACAGACAGGCAAACCAAAAGAACATCCAAAAAAAGAAAAGAAAACAGAGGAGGCGTAAACCATGGCACGAAAAGGGGTAGCACACATTTACTCTTCTTTTAACAATATCATCATAACCATAACAGATACCACTGGTGCCGAGACGATTACAAAATGCTCTGGTGGGATGGTGACAAAATCAGCAAAAGATGAAGGTTCACCATACGTTGCGATGAAAGTCGCACAGGTAGTCGCAGAAGCTGCTATCGAGAAAGGATTTGACAGTGTGAATATCAAAATCAGCGGAAAAGGTGGGAAGAAAGGCGGGAACCCCGGTCGTGGGGCGCAAACCGCGATACGATCACTTGTCCGTTCTGGTTTGCGGATTGGCACAATCGAAGATGTGACACCCCATCCACACGATGGATGTAAACCAAAAGGTGGAAAACGAGGACGTCGTATCTAAGGTGGACTTATGAAAGTCAAAACCATAGAACTGAAAGGAAATAAAGGAGTATTGAAATTAGAGGACACCGATGTGTACTTTGTGAACTCACTAAGACGAGTGATGCTTGCAGAACTACCGAAACTCGCAATTGATGACGTCATTATCTATGATAATACAAGCGCCTTGTTTGATGAGTTGATTTCTCATCGGTTAGGGTTGATCCCCATTCCAACCGATTTGCAGATTCTTGCGTTTCGCAATGAATGCAAATGCGAAGGAAAAGGATGCCCGAGTTGTACAGTACGCTATACTCTTAGTAAAGAAGGGGAAGGTGTTGTATATTCCGGTGATTTACAACCGGAGCACCCGAGCTTTGCGATTACAGAAACCACGATCCCAATCGTTGACCTGATGAAGGACCAAAGGGTGATTTTAGAAGTTGAAGCAGTTCTTGGACGAGGACGGGATCATGCGAAATGGCAGGTGGTTCTTGCGCCACGGTACCGTATGGAAACAAAGATTAACATTGATAAAAAACGCATGAGTGAGGTAAAATCATTCATCGAAGAACTCCCCAAGGATTTGGTAGAACTCAAAGGAGATAAACTAGAATTAACAGACCCTTCAAAGGAATCGATGTTAGAGTCATATATTGACAAAAACAAGGGAGATTATATATCGATAACAAGGGATCCTACGAAACTACTGTTCAGCTTTGAGACCGATGGATCGATGAGTGCAAAGGCCGCGTTACAAGAATCCGTAACCATTCTGACGAAGAAATACGAAGAATTTCGTAAGCTCCTCAAAGACCTTTAAAACAGTGGGTTACACCGAAAACTCTTTTATCTGTTTTTTCTTTTTGCTCTTCGATATTCGTCGGGCCTGTGGGGTAGCTTGGTATCCTTGTGGCTTCGGGAGCCATAGACTTGCGTTCAAATCGCAA
>CAZGIV010000145.1:0-6351 GCA_964526175.1 uncultured Thermoplasmatales archaeon
ACCGAGACGATAAAAAAGTATGGAAAAGGTAAAATGAAAACAGTTTTAGAAGTGAATCCTCGTTTAATCAGCACGATTAATAATCTCGATTTGATTTCAACAGGTGAAGTGTTTAGAACCCAAAAAGATATGAAACTACGAGGTGTCAATTATCCAAAGAATGGTCTATTAAAAATATCGCAAACCATTGCCGATTATATCGAAAAAAATGGCGGAAAAATTCATCTAAATAGCGAGATAACGAAAATTATTATCAATAATAAGAAAGCGGAAGGGGTTGTTGTTTATAAAAACAATTATTTTTTTGACATTATAGTATCAAATATGCTGGTACAGAATCTTTTTACTGTTGCAGATGAACATCACTTTCCAGATGAATACGTAACTACGATAAAAACTCTTGAAGGGACTGGCAGTCTTTGTGCGTATTACTCTCTAAAACTGATTGATCCACGATTACTTGGAAAAACATTTATTTTCATTGAGCGAAATATCGGTGTTGATGGAAATGATGCTGTCGGTATGATTGACTTCATATCAGCAACAGCAGAAACAGGGTTGTCACCCCCAGCACATTACCTCATACAAGCATACATTATTTGTACGCCAAAAGAAGCAAGAGATAAAAGAATATTAGACAAACTCAAATGGGCTTTAGATAAAAACCTAGAACGAATAATTCCTAATTTTCATTCAAACCTTCGCTGGGCTATATACCCAGCCATATGGCACTTGGATGGTGTGGCAAAAACTTTAAATAACATAAAACCAGACATAAAAACTCCCGTGGAAAACCTCTATATCATTGGTGATTGCGTCAAAGCCCCGGGCATAGGAATTAATTGTGCGATTAATTCAGCGAGCATCATCCAAGAGATGCTTACTAAATCCCCCTGATTTACAATTTTTATTAACAAAATTTTTAAAACCAAAAAAATATTTATAACGGTGACGATACTACTAAGATTCCTATAGACCACTTAGAGTAATTAATATAATGTACATCTCTATTCACAACAAAGAAATACCCAAATTTATGGTGCCATAATGTCGGTCAAATTAACGATAAAAGAACCTTATGCAAAAAGTAGGTTTCTTTCAAAGAAATTTAGGGGATACTTTGATTTATTAAGACCTTTTACCTTACTTGCGCCCTTTTTTGTCTCGATGTTTATCATGTTTGCTAGCTTAGTCTATAATGATAAGTTCGTCGAATTCCCAAACTGGTGGATCATCATCGGTCAAGCAAGTCTTACCTTAGCATTTCTGAATGGCGCATCAAACGCATTGAACCAGGCAACAGATTTAGAATCAGACAAAATATCAAAACCATACCGTCCAATTCCCAGGGGAGTTGTAGAGCGTGATGAAGCACAAAGCATCGCGTATATTCTTTACCTCTTCGCGTTACTCCGTGCAGTGACAATCAATACATGGTTTGGAGTATTTGTATTCCTTATTATGTTGTTTACCGTAATATACTCTCTTCCACCACGGATGAAACGATTCCTCTTTGTAAATCAAGTGTGGATCGCCATCCCAAGAGGATTATTTGCAATCCTGGCATCATGGAGCGTCTTTGGTGATCCGTTCCAGATGGTACCTCTACTGATTGGTTTGATTGCGCTCGTGTTTTTCGTAGGGGCAATGACAACAAAAGATATCGTCGATTGCGAAGCTGATCAAAAAACAGGGACACGGACACTAATAAACACCTTTGGTATTAAAAAATCAGCGTTCATATCACTTCCCTTCCTCATTGTTCCATTCGCAATGATTCCGGTTCTCATCCATTATCACCTAATCAATGCGTATTTTTTACCGCTCACCATTTTTATCGTACCCAGTTTTTTTATCTTCTACTTAATGCTTAAACAAAAACACAGTGAAACCTTAGAAAATGTTCGAGCATGGTCATTGATGTATGTGACGTATCTTTTCTATGCAATCGGATTTACCACGCTCATTATTTTAGGAGAACTTGGGCAACTTGATTTTATCACGCCCATTTAGTGTAAAAATTATATGTTTTTATTACATTTTCTAAAGATAAGGAGAAATAGAAGTAAATAGACATAACTCTTCATTAAAAAGGTTCTTATATGTATAAAACAACTATTTTATATAGAAAAGCCTAATAATTATAGAGAAAGGAAACCTATGCGAGGGTCAAACATATTCGTAGTTGGTATACTTCTTCTAATTATCGTTCCAGTGGTAAGTATGCCGGGGTCTTCGCAAGAGAACGTAAATCCATTTTGGTGTCCTGATTATAAAGGATGGTCATACCGACAAGAATTAAGTCTTCCCATTGCAACAAATGATACAACGGTTCATTATCAACCAATCGACCTCCGGTTTAGATTCGAAAAACCATGTTGGACAGAAAATGAAAATAATACCTCCATACGAATTACGTGCTGGTATAATGAAAAATGGTATGAGCTCGAGTCGCAAATCTACTCCATTACAAAAGTTACAGAAGATGAGAGTTACATTAGCGAATGTAACATTATATTTTTAATCCCCCCGTACGCAGATGGAACAGAACAATATTTTATTTACTATAATAATGAGAAAACAGTAAAACCGAATTATCCGGACCATGTGACTATTGAAGATAAGAACTATACTTCATCCCCTTTACCAGAAATATCAGCAAAAGCAAAATTCTACGGAATCAAAGAAGATGGTTATTGTATCTACGGAGTAGGACAGGAAGGACAGCTCTTAGACAGGTCCTGTGCTCAAGTGGTTGTAAAACAAAAGAAAGACACCAAGGAATTTGATATAATTGATTCTGATCAGATCGTTTCATTTGCGTTCTCATATTATTATGGAAGTAAAGAAAAAGATGAAAGTTCTTCTGACCAGGTTTTTATCGATAAAAAAATCATAATTGATGGAAACCTCATGGTTGAGTTCGGAATAATCAGTGAATCTGAAAAGAAGGATGTCCAGACAACCGCGATTTATAGATATTATTATTGCCCGCTTGATGAAAAACGTTTAAATGTTCATGTGAAACATGAGATGCTGAAAGATGCAACCGTACAAGGAATTGATAACGTCGATGGACGATTCGGTTCTCTTATTTCATTAAAATCACGCAGTGCTGCTGTGGATTCCTTGAACTTTGGAGAAATTTACCCGTATCTAAATTTTTATAGTGAAAAAGAAAAAATTGAACAATACCAATTAAATCAAAACCCTTCCACAAAAGACCGAGAATGGATTATTTCGTATAAAAACGACGCTACCCTGGGAACAGAATCATGGTTGTGTTATGGAGAAGGAAAGAAAGGAATAGCAAATGCAGTTATATTTGCATCCAATCAAGGGATTGTAACATCCGGGACTGATGAACGTGATGGCATCCAATTGAAAGTCGCGGAAAAGCAATATGTGAACTTTCTTGGGACCGAAGTAGATTACGTTTCAATAAATTTTGGAAGACATTCGTACGCACCAGGATATAGTCATGATGTAACGATACCATCAGACCTTATTGTCCAATTTGATGCAGAAGTATTTAGCTCGGAAACGGGCGGGTATGAAGCTGCCCAAAAAGAATCTTACCTTTATAAAACATTAATAAAATCTCGCACATTTTCTGGTGATATTCCCTTTGAAAGAGAACAAAAAAGATACAACGTCACTATCATCTCTCGATTTGGAAGAACACTGTTATCTCATCCATTGTTATCAAACATTACCGGTTCTGTGTTTCCAGTGATGTGGATCGAACTCTATCATGAAGGACATTTGATTGCTGAAGGAGCTGCAAATCGAACTTTTTTGACAAGAGCAAAAAAAACATTTTCAGGTGTTTTAGAAGGTGACTATCTTGTCAAAGTGTTTTTCAAATGGCAGAATAAAAAGAAGATTTTCACAGGATCAACAATCATTCATTTGAATAAGGACACAAAAGTCAATGTTTTTTGTACATGGGAACGAATACTCACATTCACCTTTCTTGATCAAAACGGACAAGGGATACAAGGAATTCATGGTTGGTTAACCAATAAAGATGGTGTCCTGTATGACGAAAACATTACACAGAATAATGGAAAAATAATTGTCAAAGCCCCCTTTGATATTAAAGACCCCTATACATTCAGAGCAGAATACAAAGATTTTCCTATCTATAATGAGGAACTACAACAAACCATTAAAAAACTGAATACACAAGTCACCCTTCAACTCTATAATTTGAACGTCCTTGTAACCGATACTCTCGGATTACCCCCCGGAATTGAACTTACACCTTTACTTGTAACATTTAATGGTAATAAAACCATTCAATTAACCCCAAAAGAAAATATAAAAGGATCCTTTTTATTCGAAGAGGTCCCCGCAGGTGATTACCATCTTCAAATTAGTTTTGGGGATTTTATTGACGATATCCACGTAACAATACCGTATACAGGAACCGCAATTCTAATGAAATTTTCAGCCATTTTTGATCTTACAATTGATCTATTCGATTCGAAGGGAAATGCATTGACAAATGATAATGTAGAATTTATAATCTACCGGGATAACCAAACCATAACTAGAACAAAAGAAAGAACTATTGCCCTCCCCCCAGCCCACTATACAATCAATGCATATTTAGAAAACGAACTTATCGGAGTAAAACCAGTTGAACTAATCAATGATAAACATCTGACATTTGTCACAACAATTGATTCTTTTTTCCCAGTTATTCTTTCTTTACTCTTCTATGCGTTGTTTGGATTTTTTGTGATTTTAACAATATTAAAAAAATTTTCACTTTCATCGCTTCTAAAATCTCTTGCAATACTACTTGTGATTTTTTCGTGTTTCCAACCTTGGTGGTTATTCACCGGCTCGAGTTCGACAATTCCTGCGGAAAAGACCACAGCATTGTACATAAATCCAGGAATGATGATTGAGACAAAAAAGTACTATGGCGAGGTATCACTGAGTATCGCGGAAATGCCAGATATCTTTCTAATGCTTCTTGGAGGAATGGCCCCATTATCATTACTTGCTTGTTTATGCTTAGGCACAGGCATCTTATTAAAACGAACAACGAAAAAAAACTATGCTTTTCTGTTAAGTGTCTGTGGGGTCATTCTTCTCAGCATCCTACTACCTTTATTTTATTATGGGACAACGAAATTAATTGAAGCAAGTATTGGTTCGGTCCAAGGTCAAGGCATACTTGCTGTTTCAATTGGTCCAGAAATAGTAATGATGCATTCGAGCTGGGGTTTCAGTTCAGGATTTTATATCGTCTGTATCGCAGCAATTATTGCAGTGATAGCTTTATTACTGGAAATTCGAATGAGGTTTAAACAGAAAAACAAATAATTATCACTGCGAAACTGAGTGCAAAGAGAAAATAGGTAGCATACATTAACGTCCAGGCTGACGTGTTTTCACATTTTGTATTTTTATGGTTATGGAGCATCAACCATCCAATAATTACACTTAGAAAACAAAGAGATGCAAGCGGAAATAATTGTGCAGGAATAATATGGAAATACACCAATGGAAGAAGTATACTGAATGCACCGATCATAAATACAAGCGAAAATATTGATGCGATTTTTAAACCAAAAACATTCACCAAGGTTTTCGTTCCAACAGCTCGGTCTGCATCCGCATCTAAAATGTCTTTTGTAGCAGTTCCACCGAAAAGAAACAGGGCAGCAACACATCCCATCGCTAGTGGAAGTGGTTCAAAAGGGTTTCCAAAAACACTCCAGGAACCAACAATACCGAAGAAACCCCGCGGAAGAGCTACCCATATCTGATTGAGAAACAAGAATTTTTTCATGCGTGGTGTAACCGAATATGTTATCGAAAAAAAAGCAATGACAGCTATAAACAAACTGAAGAGAAGATGTACAGTTAGAGAGAGAAGAAGTGCGATTACGTATAAAAGGAAAGAGACCTTAAAGGCCTCCTTTGGCGTGATAATTCCTTGGGGAATCGGACGATATGGTTTCGAGAGAGCATCTTCTTTCCAATCAGTTGCTTGATTTAAAACATTAGATGCACCATTGAGTAAAGCGAAACAAAAACTTGCTGAGAGTATGGCCCAAAGAAGTGAAGCAAATGTAAGATTAGTAGATCCAGCGTTTACAAGACTAGCGATTATGACACTGCTAGATACGATGAGCGGAGCTAAAAGGGTAAACGGTCTAAGAAGCTTAAGATAAACACGTATTTTAATGACCACAACCTCACCCGAACCAATCATAATAGTACCGTGCTTCTTTTTTTATATAAATATATCTTTACATTTCTTATCAAAAATTTTGTGTCAAAAGGCATGCCCGCACCACCAGTCACATAGACTGGTGGCATGCTCGTCTA
>CAZGIV010000146.1:0-6241 GCA_964526175.1 uncultured Thermoplasmatales archaeon
CACGCGCTTGCATTCAGAACCATGAAATGACCACGGGGTTAAAAGGATTTTTCATGACAATCGATTCATAATCTAAACAAAATAGAGGATAAAGGAAATCAAGTGGTTCTAACCAGATCTCTGAAATATCAATATTCGAAGGTTTATTGTAAAGATTAATAATCAAAAAAAATGATATTTTAATGATATTAATTTTTTCATTTTTAATTACCAATAAGAAGGGATATTGTCCAATATTAAAACCAATAATTCAGGGAACGTTTCAATATGAGAAGAACGGTTTCTGTATATAGATTATTCTGATAATTCGATTCATCGATAACGTGTTCTGGATTAACTTTACAATAAAATGAATAAAAACCTAAAAGAGGCATTCTATAAGTAGTTGCAAAAGTTAATATTATACTTTCATTTGGTGCAAGACTAAAACCTCCGGTTCCACAGGTAAATTTCCGTACAGAAATAAGCGGCAGTAAGCCAAAGATTCTCCACCGAACAGATATTGATACATCTAGATTTTTATCATATGATGTTGAAGCATTTCCTATATTTTTTACTTGGACTGCAAATTCCTCTTCATCCGGAACATGGCCGGGAAATATCAACAAATCCTCAATAATCAAATCAGGCAATCCTACATCTCCACATGACATCCCCTTAGGAAAAGTTGTTACCTCCTGCAGAGGTTCTCTTGAAACGATAGAAGTGTATGCCTTAGGTATAACTATTGGAGTTATCAATAAGAAAAAAATACCAACAACAAATCCTGTATTGGCGTACGTTCTCATTCCATTTTCCTCCTTAGAAATTTAAAGAGCTAAGTAAATATATCTAATTCATCCTTATAAATTTTTTCCTTATTTATTTGCAACATTTGTGAAAAAATATATATCATTTTTTTTTTTTTTTCTATATTTGTTTATAATCTGATACGAAATATAGTAAAATTTAATTATAGGATATGCATTCTATTTGGTGGAGGAAATTATGAGGAAAAAAATTTTTTCATATGGGACGCTGGTATTACTTATAACTGGTGTGTTACTACCATCAAACTTGATGGCAGTTGAAGCATCAGCAGAAGAACCTGAACTAGATCACCAATGGATTAACGGCATCGTCGAAAACCTTAGCAATATTGTATATACCATAGAAACAAATGGTATACAAATTGGCAGATACTTTGGAAGTGAAGGAGAACGACAAGCAGCATTTAGAATACGGGATTGGATGGCGAACAATTCCAGAAATCTAGCAAATAGTCATGTTTATCTGGATCGTGTAGGGAGTAATACCCATACAGGAACATACAAGGATATTCTTGATCGAGCGAACAATAAAATCGATATCCATGACTACGGGTTAATATTAAAAAACGATTCACTTACAATTCAGATACCTAACACTGAAATTTTTCCTGTACCAAAGTATGTTTGTGATCAATTGAATGTTACTTCAGATGGTTATCGAGATATTGATATCGTTAATCTTTTTGAGATTATTGAGGAAATTTCAGCAAGTGAAATTGATGTCTCTTATGCGCTCTTAGATAATCTGGATGCGTTGTCTCAATTCTTTGTTAGCGAAGTAGTTCAAATTGATAACTATTCTTCTGCTACAGAAAATGAAACAGCAAACAAAGTTCATCTTTTGGAATTTTTAACGAATGAAAGTGAAGATACATATTACAGTAAAATAGAACAAGCAAAGAACTCTAATGCATCGGGATTCATCATAATAACAACTAATCCATTATACATAAAGAATCTCTCCATCTCTTCTTTCGGAATAGCTATCTCTCCAGAAGATGGAGCGAAAATCAGGCATAAGTTACATAATAATAATTCGGTAATCATCGCTTTCACCGAGGATAATCCTATAGCCATATCAGGAAAATGTCAAATTTATTCGATGCCGGTATGCATAGGTGAGAAGAAGATCGGTTTAATCAGAGAAACAAGCGATTATCCTCATCCAGTAATGTTAGATACCCTATGTGCAGTTCCAATCTGGCGATCGCAGTGGGTAGGTTTTATCCTATGCAATACGTCAACATTAAAATCAACACATTATTTCTATTCTCCATTGTGATTTCCTGAATTAACTTCCTCCTGATTTTTTAAAACCATCAACTCACCTTAAATTTTTCTCTTATCCTGGAACGCCTGATACGGCGTTCGCAAACGGCCATTCTCCAAACTACTATGCGGCCGTTTGAAATTATAATACATAATTGCTTCATCCCAACTAGAGAAATGCTTCCGAAGCCGTTCAATTGTCTGCCCAACACGTTCCACTTTCCCATTGGATTGCGGATGTTTCACTCGTGCTTTAATATGGAGAACTCCATACTGTTTGAGCACCTGTTGGAATTCATTCATCCTTGGATTTGCACAAGTAATTCTAGGCAATGAAGTGAATTGGACTCCATGATCGGTCATCACCTGTCGTGGAACACCATATCTTTGGATTGCTTGTATGAAAACATTGACTGCGTTCTCTGATGTGGCGTTGCGGAACACGCCACATCCAGTGATGAATCGAGAGGCATCATCCTCTAAGAGGATGATCTGTTCATTGGTCTGTTCGAACCAGTCCGCATGCCAGAGACTATTGCTATATCGTCGTTCGTAGCGTACCCATTTTCGTCGTCGTTGTTTATGTGGTTCATCTTTCACAAGTCCCGCCTCTTTCAGGATCCGATGGATCCGGTTATGCCCAATGTGGATGCCCTGTTCTGAGAGGATTTTCTCCAGGGTCAGGGCATTGAGAGGATGCTCTTTCCGTATCGCTAAGACAATCTGAATTTCCTCATCAGTGGATCGTGTGGGTTTTCTGCCAGGTTTCTTGGGATACGGGTATTGGTAACGGGTGTGGAACTGATGATGCAGCTCTCGCGCCCATCGTGGGGTGATATCCTGTGTTTTTGCTATTTTGTAGGTGGATTGTTCTCCTTTGTCTATCTGTTTGATGATCCATCGTATTTTCTGTTGATTCAGTTTCCTCATCGGAACTGAATCATCTTTGTTTTTTTCTAGGAGGAAGTAATTTCGGGAAAAGACAATTTCTATTCTCCATCAAAAACTCCATATACCCTGATAAATTCCGAAATTAATTCGTATTCCCGATTTATAGAAAAACCTGTTTTCTTTGTCAATGGGACTATATATCTAGGCGATGGGAAAACCATAGACCTTTGGAATTGGACTGATAATGATACTAGTTTACAAGCAAGATTTTGGATAAATGAAAGTAGGAATGACAGTGCAATTAGCTATAACGTTTTCTGTGAGGTCCCTGGGAAAGATACCAATACATATATAATGATAAGCGGTGGGCACCATGATTATTTCTGGGGACAAGGAACAGTAGATAACGCTGTTGGAACAGCTACAATGCTCGGTGTTCTCAAATACCTAAATGAAAGCAATATCACTCCTGAATGTAACCTCATTTTTGTCTCCTGGGCTGGGGAGGAAGTTATTTTGAAAGGATCAGGGAGCTATGTCTTCAATGTATCCAATGACGAAAAAAATAGAAATATCACCTATATGATAAATCTTGACTATTTCGCTTATTACTTACAGAATTCCACATTAGAAATATTAGCCACTACAAATTATTTAAAGGATACCATTATCAATATTACCTCTCGTACAAAATATAATGAAATATTTCAAGAGACAACAGGTTATAACCTGTTACCGAATAAGATGGATGAAGCGTCTGATGACGCGAGACCCTTTTGGATAAGATTCTTAGATTGTAGTATTACCAATATATATCGTCCTGATGAACCTACTGATCTTCAGATTATATCAGTGAATAAACCATCTAAACTAGATAATGTGAAACTCGCTCGTCATAGAGCCGGTGTGAATTTCACTTTAGGCGATGCAATGAGCATACTAGATTCCGATGATCTGAATGTTACTGCAGATATGGTTCTTAATATAACGAAATATCTTGTTTTAGAGCCGCCTGAGAATGAGTTCGTAAATTGTAGTTATACTCCCTTTGATTTGTGTGGTGATGGATGGAATGATTCCGTAAACATCTCATTCAACATTACAACGAATTTGACGTCATGGGCAACAGTAAAAGCATGCTTATATAATACTTCAACGGGAGAAAATGTGTCCGATGTAAACGAAACAAGTTTAACGGTGTACAAAGGAACGAATTTAAGTGGATGCCTCAGCGTTACACTTTTTCCTAATATGACTAATGGTATATACAACGCTTCTATCTGGATTTATGATGACAGAAAAAATCTTGATGACGAATGCCATCAACTCGTCAATCTTTACCCATATGGAAAGCCTATAGCTAATTTTGAATATGAAGTTGAAGGTATTATAAATCATCGCGTTAACTTTACTGACACGTCAATGGCGTCACCAGGAGCAACTATTAACCAGTGGTATTGGGATTTCGACGACGGCACCCATTCACATGACCAGAATCCATCTCATCTCTAATTTTTAGTGACGATTATACGGTGACGCTTACAGTTTGGGACACTAACGGTTTTAACGATAGCTGGTCCGATACTCTCACGGTTCCAAATAGTGTACCATCTGCTTTGTTCACGGTAGACGCAAATGCCGTGTGCATCGGAACAGATCTAAGCTTCACTTCAACATCATGCGACGAGGATGGCACCATCCAGAATTACACCTGGAATTTCGGTGATGAGACGTATTCCTATGAGGAAAATCCTGTTCATTCTTATTCTAAGAGCGGAGTCTATTCAGTTACGCTTACGACCACCGATGATGATGGTGCAATGAATACGACTACAAAATCCGATTATCTCGTCATTGCAGATGCTCTGGTCGATGACAATTACTTAAAAGACGACTCTGAGGCACACAAATGGAATACAATCCAGAAGGGAATTGATGATGTTGGAGACGGCTGTATCGTTTACGTGTTCAACGGCAGTTATGATCCTATTGAAATTGAAAAGCAAGTCGCATTGTACGGAGAAAGCCGGGAGAATGTTCTCATCAGCGGAGGAGATCCTGGCGTAAGGATCCGGTGCTACAATGTTACCCTCAATGGATTTAGTATAAACGAGGGAACCTATGGCGTTGACGTCACGAGATGCGACCGCGGGAATGTCAGAATCGAGAACTGTAACGTCATTAATAACAGTAATGTAGGAATCCTCCTGGATTGGGCGTATAATTGTTCGATTGTGAATTGTACGATTTCAGGCAGCGACATCGGGGTGAAAATCATCAATGATTCCGGCTATAACGTGATAAAACAATGTGAACTCTCCGAGGGTTATTACGGGGTGTACGTCTCTGATTCTTCTATGAATTTGATCGGCTCACCGAGCATCTCCAACCCGTATCCGACTGATTGCCTGTTTACCTACTACGATTACGCAATATACCTTGATGGGGCAGACAGCAACTTCATCCGGGGGTGTGACATCAATGGAACCCCGCATATGGAAGGTATTCAGATAGAAACGATAGGAATCTACCTCGATAATTCAGATCACAACGTTATCTCCACCTGCAAAATCTACGACACAACCCAACGAGGCATGTACCTCACGGGTTCATCAGGGAACAAGATTGAACACAATAAACTTACTGAGAACCCCTATGGGATTTACCTATCCGGTCCTAGCTCCTCTGATAATCTAATCGTTCAAAACAGTTTCACCAATAATTCCCTGTACGGAATCCGCATCCCTCTCAATACACAAAACAACCGCATCTACTACAACGATTTCATCAAAAATGGGAACGGTTTGCAGAATCAGTCATACGACGCTAACTCCCGAGGTGAAGATAACCTCTGGTGCAAAGAAGGAAACAACACGCTTACCAAGGACGGCCCTGGTGAAGGGAACTACTGGGAGGACTATACCGGAAAGGATGAAAACGAGGATGGAATTGGTGACACACCGTATAAACTCGCGCCAGATGAAATATTGGAAGATAGTTACCCGATGACGAAACACTATGGATGGTGCAACGACTGGGAATAATCTTCCCATTCTTCTTTTTTTATTTTTGTTTCAAGGAATGCCTCATGATCTGAGATATTGTGAAAAATCTGCCTAAAAAAAATCTCAATTGAAAAAGAAAAAAGAGGGTTTTAATAAGATCGTGGAAAAATATCGTTGAATTTCTCGTCGAAAATCTTGGCGATCAGGACAAGGTCATAACCACTAGACCACTGGCCCATGTTACTAATGTAACATAAATATTATTTA
>CAZGIV010000147.1:0-6212 GCA_964526175.1 uncultured Thermoplasmatales archaeon
TGTTCGATGTGCGGAAATTTGTGTGCGATTGAACTGGTGAAAAAATATTTGAAAAACAAGTGAACAATTAAACTTCACTGTTATAATTTTTTTTATGTTATGTTTTAGGATATGAATATCAAAC
The DNA here is from genome assembly GCA_964526175.1 of uncultured Thermoplasmatales archaeon. Classification (GTDB taxonomy): domain Archaea; phylum Thermoplasmatota; class E2; order DHVEG-1; family DHVEG-1; genus SM1-50. Next base: position 125 of record CAZGIV010000147.1, read on the forward strand.
CTCTCGAGAATAGCTTCTATGATGAATAGAGTCTTTGGTTTTTAGTAGTAAGAACCTATGTAAAAATGAAAAGAAAAAAGAGGGTTGAGAGAAGAACACTTGTGTCCTTATCAGAATCCTGCGGTCAATAGGCAAGGAAGCTAGGTTTCTGGTGGTATAAGCTTTGGTAAATAGATGGTTACTCCAGCGAATCTAAATGCATAGAAACTTACATCAATACCATTGATGTTTTCTGGCGTTACCATAATTTCAATCTTAATAAATTTAAATCCAAAAAAATACTTGCTTTCTATTTGTACTGTAGAATGAGCATCTATCTTATTTATGGGTCTTGGGGTTTCATTTGCTAATATTTTTTCACGGATTTTTAGTGGACCTACAGTAACCTTGATTGACCAATCCACATTTGTGGCATTGTAGTCTCCAGGATTTTTAATTGTAGCTTGAATCCCCGGGAAGGAGATTCTACTAAGTGTTACATTGATGTCTGGTGGCGGTAATAAAAAAATATGTACTATAGCGGTATCATTTGCATAGTATGTTCCATATTTTACTTCTAAAGTGACATTGTAGTAGCCAGTTTTGTTATATGCATTAAATGTATGAATAGGTAATATTGAAGTATTACCGTTTCCGAAAGTCCATAACCAAGAACACCCAAGCGGGCTAGCGCCGGCGACATTCCCATGAAATTTTACACCATTAGGAATATCATCGAATTGCCTATAATAATACCATTCATAAGGTCCGCCAGCATCACAAGTGAAGTTAATATCCGATTCAGTGATTACTATGATATCATCGATGGCGAAATATTGAGCTATTGCCTCATCTTCGGTATTGCTATAAAGCTGGAATCCTATCGTCACATTGGTTTCATTGCGATATTTTGATATATCAATGGGTATACCCACATCAGAAAATTGGTATTGAGGAAATGATCCACTGTAATCCTTTGCTTTCCATATCTTTGTCCAATTTTCTCCGCCGTCTGTGGAAATACTCACGTTGAAATAAATCAGAGAATTTTCAATAACATATTGATCAGTGTACCACCAGAACTTTAAAAAGATTGGATTTGTATGGCTAGGATTTACATATTGACTGAAATTTAAACCTGGAGTAATGAGCGTTTCGTTCATTAATCCATGACAATTTAGTCCGCGGTAGACCGAGGCACTATACAGTGGGCTATGGTTTCTTATCGTATCTATCTTCCAAGTTCCAGCTTCATTCGTTGTATTTTTTTTCCAGCCTGAAGGAGGCATAAATCCGTCTGTAAAATTTTCATCCAGGATAATAATTTCTCCTTTCTCTTCATATGATAATCTTATTGTTTGATTATTCTGCATCGATTTATCTGGAGTGATCTGAGCTAATGCAGAGAAACTCGAGCAAAAGAGAACAAAGGCGATCACCAGCGTGCTTATATTTTTCAAAATATTTTTTCTCCTTCCTATTTTTTTCATAATGGGTACTCCTCCCTTTAATATTTTTCTTATAGAATCAATATACATTTATCGTATTTAAATCATTTGATATAAATTTGATTGTAACTTTTGTTACATTAATTTTTCTTAGAAAATTTGATCAATCAAGAAGATGGAGTGCAACGAAGATATGGTGAAACATCCATTTTTTTAAAAAACAAACCCTATAAAAAGGAACATTCTATTTCTGGGTACTAATGAACGGTGAGAGGGAATCTGAAAAAAAAATGCTTTTGCCCATATTCGTCATGGGATGTTTCTTTATCATTATCGATGGGTTTGCGTTGTTGATTAAAAATCTTTTTCAGCCAACGTTTGAAGATACAAGCAATCCTGTTAACATTATCTATATTTTCGTCATCATTATTGTCATGACCGTTCTTATTTTGATTATCGCAAAATATTGGAAAAAACAGGTGATCCAGGTCATTATCTTATTTGCGATTGGGTACACCGCTTTTTTTATTTTTCTTCCTTTATTTGCATTGCTTTTTTCTGATGTCATAACCATTGTTTTTTCGGTTGTTCTTGCTGTTGTTCTTGTTGTTGCTCTGTATAAATTTCCTGAATGGTACGTTATTGATATTTGCGGGGTGGTCGTTGGGGCAGGTGCTATCGCTATCTTTGGTATTTCCTTAAGCATCTTATTAGTCATCGTCCTTCTTGTGACACTTGCGGTGTATGATGCCATATCTGTCTATAAAACCAAACACATGATCGATCTTGCTGATACCGTCATGGACCTAAAATTACCTGTACTGCTGGTAGTCCCCAAAATACGACGATATTCGTTGATTAAAGAGACAAAAAGTTTAAAGGAAAAACTCAAAGAAAATGAGGAGCGGGACGCGTTCTTCATGGGGCTTGGGGATATTGTGATGCCAGGTATCCTGGTGGTTGCAGCATATCAAAACATATCGGATGGATTGCCGGTCGCTCTCTCGGTTCTCGCAGGTACATTGATTGGTTTTTTAGTCCTCATGACGTTTGTGATAAAAGGAAAACCACAAGCTGGTCTACCATTGCTCTGTAGTGGTGCCATCCTTGGGTACCTCATCTCTAGTTACGTTTTTTTCGGAACACTCGTTGGGCTAAGTCTTTAGTAATCGGTCTGAAAATGATTCTGTTCGCACCAGATCTTCCGATTTAGATGTTTCAATGGTCTGTTGCACACCGGACAGGTTACTTTCTCAAGAAAATGCTCAAGCCACATGTCTCGTGCCTGTAGGACGTTTTCCTTTTCGACACGCTGCAGTATTTTTTTTTCATCCTGGGTTTTAACCAGCGTAGTTAAATGAGAAATATTAATGGCGTCTGATTTTTTTATCTTCATGTAATCCAGAGGCCCTGTACTAATGGTGTGTTTCGTCTTCTCCTCTCCTTTCCCAAGAATTACAACAGCAAGAAGGACACCGCTAGCAAGTCCCCCGAGATGCGCGAAATGAGCGGTGTTATCTGAAACCGACAACATCACGATAACGGTCTCGAATATTGCAAAAATGATTGTGGCGTAGATGACTTTGATACGCATGATTAACATGATTCCTACGGGAACTGGCATGACGATCTCGTCCCAGGGGTACGCATAGGCAAACGCCCCAAGGACACCAAAGATAGCTCCTGATGCTCCAACCAGAAGAATAGGGTGCCCCAGTTGAACAAGAGACTGTGCTAAGGCTGCGATAATTCCTGTGATGAAATAGATGATGAGAAATTTTTTTCTACCAATCCGTTGTTCAAAGGCTATCCCCATAAAGAAAAACACGAACATGTTTCCCAGGATATGTAAAAATCCATCATGCACAAACATAGACGTCACTATCGTGTAGATCTGAGGAAACTGCGATAAAGAAAGATAGGTCGAGTTGAACCCCAGTTCATTGATAATGACATCAGGGAAAAAAATGGTGAGTAAAAAGACAAAGAAATTTGCGATGATAATCGCATAGGTCATGGACAGTTTTCGCCAATACGCAATTAACAGGGTGATGACCATGATTGCGATTGCAATCAGAGAAATCAGGCTAGGTTGCAGCACAACTATCTCCATTTTCGTTTTCTCCAGTCACGTAGAATCAACATAAGCATGACACTAAATACTACGGCAATAAGCACGAGGTATTTATAATCTGCCCACGAGAAATCAGAATAATTTTTATTGTGGGCCTCAAGGGTCCAGTCAGAGAGGAATACGGTCGCGTAATAAGTCGCTGCTTCTTGGTTTTCAAGAAGGATTCCTGCCTCACGGTTTTTTCGAACCGATTGTTCGTTCCAGTTGATGCTTGAAATAAGGACAGTGGTATTATCGATGATCATTCCTTTGTTATGAACGGTGGCAAAGGGTGACCATTCGCTTGAAATGAATTTCACTTTCACACCATACTCTTCCATATACTGTTTGGTTTCATTCAGTATCGTGGTGGTTCCTTCATAATTTAGGTTATAATCAAGGATGATTTGAACGCTGACACCCTGTTGTGATTTGTTGATGAGATGTTCCACAAACGGGCTGAGCTCCTCACCCCATTCTGAGTAAATATAGAGCTGTTGGACGTAGATAGTTGTTGTCGCAGAATCAATCGCAGTAAGGATAGCTTGCTCGCTAGTGTCCGGGGAGAAAATAGGGGTAATGGTACAAGGAGTAGTGATGGTTTTTGCTATGGATACTGGATGGTAAGAACTTGTTGGAGTCTCGTAATTTAGAAAAAAACCTGGTGGAATCGTAAAATTCATTGCTTCGATTGGGTAACTGTCAGCATGTTGGGGATTCCAGTCCTCTTGGAACACCTGGTAGAAATTTGCTGCTACCTGTTTATCTCGGATGACGATGCCCCATTCTCGGTTGCCATATGTCGGGTTTTTTGGTACCCCGGTTTTTGCCCAGTTGCAGCTTTCAACAATCACGGTTTCATTATCGAGAAGTATGTATTTCGCGTGATCGAATTGATATCTCGCGTTTACATGGTTTTCTTGGTCGCTGACAATGAAACGAATATTTCCGCCGTTCGAGGCCAAGTTGCTGAGAATGTATTTTTCTCGGTCGTCGATACCTCCTATCGGGGAGCCTTCCATGAATAAGCGAACAGTGACGTTGCGTTTTAGAGCCTCGATTAATTCTTTGTAGAGGAACGGGTTGGTGAATTCATACATGTTTATGTCAATTGAATTGTGTGCGTTTCGTAATTCATTTGTTATTGTGTCATAACTATTATCTGGTGAGACAAAGGTGGTTATCTCTCCGGTGGATGCAATTGTTTGTAGAGGGAAATCGGATTGTCCGATATGGTAGATTCGAGGATGGACCCAGTCCATGGCAGTGTTGGTGTCAACTGGTGTGCCATTGATGCTGTTCCGTTTCAGGATGACTCCTTGTCCTGAGGAGGGGATGGATGGTCCTTCCCAGCATGAGATATAATGATCGGTAGTACCATAAATGACAAGATCGATGAGTATTTGTGATCTAGTGTATAATCCAACCAGGCCACCGGTGTTGCTGAAGGTAACCGTTCTATAGGTGCTGAGCTGAGGAACTAGGGGTTGGGAGTCAACCCCATATTCAAAATCAGGAAGCTGTGTGGTTTCCCAGAGGAATGCAGAAGCGTTTTTTGTGATGTACCATGATGTTTGTGGTAACATGAGTGTGTGTTCTGGGAAGTATATTTTTGGTTGATCATCAGGTTCGCTCCATGGTTCATCAGTGAGATACCAACCAGAGACATTGATCGACTTGTTTGTTGGATTTAACAGTCGAACATATTCGGCATTGATGTTCGAATGAGCATCGTAATACAACTCCGTGATGAGCACAGAAGGTGACATGCATCCTATGTTTTCTTCAGATGTAAAACCATCTGATTGATCGTCTTGTACCTCTTGAATGTTTTCACCCCCTGGCGTCGGGGTGCTACATTCAAAGAAATCAAGAGAGGAATCATCCGTATCGGTTTGTGGGTATCGTGTGAGGGAGTGGCCTTCTGCAATAGTAGCATGAGGAGACCCAGGTATGTCGTCGTAGTCATCTCCCCATTCTATCGCATCGATCACGATGCCATCTTGGTTCATGAGGATGATTTTTTCTTTTTGATTGTTTAATCCATATCCACACAGGGTACTATCGTCGACAGATAATCGTACTGCGTTTTGATCAACAGCATAGGTTTCATAGATGGTGGTTCCTTTGTCAGTGATGATTGCATACCCACCTGGGGGGATGCTGGTGGTACCGTCCCCATGGTCAGTATCTGCTTGGATGATGTCAGTTTCTTTTTCATCAGCAATAAGCCAACCAGCAACATCTACATGTTCTAAGGTCGGATTGTATACTTCAATCCATTCGTTAGTGTTTTCATTTTCTGCAGGGTGGTACATTATTTCATTGATCAGGAGTGATCCTGATGGTTCTGCTTGTAATGATTGATTCGTTTGCAGCAGTACAATGCTATATAGCATAGCTAGTACCAATATTACCACAAGGTAATGTTGTTTTCTTGTCATAGTTTCTTTTCTCCCAGACTTTTTTTTATTAGAGGGCGGGGAGGGATTTGAACCCTCGTAGGCGGATCTGCAGTCCGCCACATAGCCACTTTGTTACCCGCCCA
>CAZGIV010000148.1:0-6133 GCA_964526175.1 uncultured Thermoplasmatales archaeon
TTGTTCCGTTTTTATCTTTCATAGCTTGGAGCATAGAGACATTGTACATCGCATTGTGACACCCCCCAACGATCACTACCGGTTGTTTATCCCTGTTTGATATTCGCCAAAAGTCAAATATTGAGATACCGCCCGTCCAATCATTAGGGTATGTTCCATCAAACCAAATCGTGTTCCATCCAAGTGGAAACCCATGTCCTTCAAAGTCTACAAAGCCAGCTCCCTGATTAATTGCTTTTGAAATACCTTTCTCATCTGGTACAAAACCACTTGTGTTTCTATTCGTGGTATACACAGTTATTAGATTAAGGTCAGGGATAGCGTTTGTCATATATTCCGCTGCAAGGTCACAGAGATATTCCCCATCAGGTTTTCCATCGAAATAATCAAATGTTTTTCCACCAACTCCAATAAAATTCTTATACCATGGTTTCGCATCAGGACCGGTGCTTTCATATTTAATTATCTTTTTAACCATATAACTGACTTCTATCGTATTTGCTACCGGTAACCGACTCACGTAGACCTCAGGGTACATATCAAAGGTATCTTTCGCAGCACCAGGTGCGTCCCAAGCGGCATACACACCGTCACCATTGGAATCCCAGCTGTCAAAAACACCGGTTCCGTTATACAGACATCCATAATACAGATCAGAAAGACACCCTTCGTCATCATCCTGTGGCATACTGACGTATCGGACCGGGACCCACCAAGCTTTCCAACCAGCGGACCGGGTGTCCTTATCTTTTGCGAAAAGATGTGATTTCAAGCCACCGACCAGTAACACATACGTAATGTTCATCGTGTCATAGGCGTCTTTAATGAAATATTTAATCTGTTCAGGTTGATCATATCCTGTGTATTCAGCCAGGATATCCTCAACAGATTTAAACATGGTAGCAACACCCTTATCGTTCTTCTCAGTGATAAGCGGCTGAAGTGCAGATTCGAACTTCGCAGGAGCGATAACGACCATATCATAATCAGCAGTAAGCGTCCTTGGCTGTGTATTCGGCTCAGTATATTTCACCTGAACATCAAAACCACCAGCATACGCAACCTCATTGTTCAACGGTGAGTACCGAACAGGATAACACACCACCTTCACAAAGGTCACCTGCTGATTATTCTCATTACGACCAGCACCAAGATCATAACTATACCAGTTGCTTGGGTAAAACTCAGCACTGCCATAGACAGAAGCATCCTTCACATACGCAGTCTGCTCACTTAACGCTGATAACGGAGCGATACGTGCAGGAATAATTTCCTTCGTCAGAGTCAACGAACCGATATCCTGCGGAGTACAGACCACCTGGATATCTGTGGATCGGAAAGGAATCTGATATGTTTTCACATAGATCGGAAGCACTGGCCTGTTTGGTTCTAATAATTGAGTCGTCGCACCATCAACATGAATCTCAACAAACCCATCTTTCTCCAACAGCATAGGCTGTGATGAAAAAAGAACCGATGTTGATTCATTTTGTACCATGGTTGCTTGTTTTATTGAGATGTTCGAGGTGAACGCAGCTGCCCCTAGTCCACTGAGGACTAATATACTTACTACTACAATAGGTATAAATTTCTTCATATTATTCCCTTAACTAAAGATAACAAGTTCTAATATAAATAGTTTCTTTCCTTTTATAAATACTTTTTGGAAAAACTAAGTAAGGTGACAGTGTTGAAATAAAAAAAAGAAAGAAAGAGGAGAATCCTCTTTTACGAAGAATATCCACCGAGTTGTAAACTCGGGTCACCAAAGAGTGCCCAGTTGGTGATACAGAAAGCTGCGGTTTGATCTATGGTGTTTTCACTAATATACTTCTGGATGGATTGACTGTGGCCCATAGCAAGGTTCGTTACGTTGTTATAACCAATCTCCCAGAAGAAATTCATTTCAAGTGCCGCACTTAATGTATTTGGGTCATCTTGACTGCCAAAACCGTATCCTGTGCATCCAGTCGAAGCAATCGCACCACCATGGTTCTTTAAGACAAGACCCGCACTGAAACAGAATGGAACGGGCATACCATAACAGAAATAACTGGTTTTCGTGTGGTTCGTATCGAGCATAGCTGGAATCAATGAAACATTATACAGAGCATTGTGGCATCCACCGACAATAACAACAGGTAATTTATCACCATTATGGAGGAATGGATACACAAAGATGTTGAAACCACCGGTCCAATTTACTGGATAGTCACCATCAAACCAGATCGTGTTCCAGGAGTACGGATTTCCATGCCCTTCGAAATCGACAAATCCTGCGCCTTCATTTAATGATTTAAGGATATCTTTCGGTATCGGGGTCCGTCCGCCTGTGTCCCGATTTGTGGTATAACAGGGGGTGAGTGTCAAACTAGGGATTGCGTTCTTTGTGTAATTATAGGCAAGGTCGCTGAGGTATTCCCCATCAGGTTTTCCTTGGTAATACGCAAAGGTTTTTCCACCGATGCCAATAAAGTTATTGTACCATGGTTTTGCATCAGGACCCGTGCTTTCATAGGTAACAATCTTTTTAACGACTGTTTTGACTTCTTTTACGGTCGTACAGGGTAGTCGTGCAACATAGACCTCAGGGTACATATCAAAGGTATCTTTCGCAGCACCAGGTGCATTCCAAGCGGCATACACACCGTCACCATTGGAATCCCAGCTGTCAAAAACACCGGTTCCGTTATACAGACATCCATAATACAGATCAGAAAGACACCCTTCGTCATCATCCTGTGGCATACTGACGTATCGGACCGGGACCCACCAAGCTTTCCAACCAGCGGACCGGGTGTCCTTATCTTTTGCGAAAAGATGTGATTTCAAGCCACCGACCAGTAACACATACGTAATGTTCATCGTGTCATAGGCGTCTTTAATGAAATATTTAATCTGTTCAGGTTGATCATATCCTGTGTATTCAGCCAGGATATCCTCAACAGATTTAAACATGGTAGCAACACCCTTATCGTTCTTCTCAGTGATAAGCGGCTGAAGTGCAGATTCGAACTTCGCAGGAGCGATAACGACCATATCATAATCAGCAGTAAGCGTCCTTGGCTGTGTATTCGGCTCAGTATATTTCACCTGAACATCAAAACCACCAGCATACGCAACCTCATTGTTCAACGGTGAGTACCGAACAGGATAACACACCACCTTCACAAAGGTCACCTGCTGATTATTCTCATTACGACCAGCACCAAGATCATAACTATACCAGTTGCTTGGGTAAAACTCAGCACTGCCATAGACAGAAGCATCCTTCACATACGCAGTCTGCTCACTTAACGCTGATAACGGAGCGATACGTGCAGGAATAATTTCCTTCGTCAGAGTCAACGAACCGATATCCTGCGGAGTACAGACCACCTGGATATCTGTGGATCGGAAAGGAATCTGATATGTTTTCACATAGATCGGAAGCACTGGCCTGTTTGGTTCTAATAATTGAGTCGTCGCACCATCAACATGAATCTCAACAAACCCATCTTTCTCCAACAGCATAGGCTGTGATGAAAAAAGAACCGATGTTGATTCATTTTGTACCATGGTTGCTTGTTTTATTGAGATGTTCGAGGTGAACGCAGCTGCCCCTAGTCCACTGAGGACTAATATACTTACTACTACAATAGGTATGAATTTCTTCATATTTTTCCCCATTACAGTATTAGCAGACTATGATATTTAAACTTAACTCTTCCAAAATAATAAATTGTCGTATCCTATAATTACTTTTTTGAAAGAGTTTAGATGTTATAACCAAATATTTTTATAACTAGTTATTAGAATAAGAATTCTACTCTTTAGAATCGTGAATTGAATCATTCAGTGAAAAATAAGATAGATTATTTATTTTATCTGAGTTCAAAATACATAAGAATGGCGAGTCTTTTTCCCTTTTTTTAAGGTTTACTAAGATTAACCGTTGTTGTTTCGCTCCTATAAAAGACAGTTTACCCCGAGGTATACTATTGGTTTACCAAACTGACGAAAGAATGCTAGATTTTCTTGTAAATAGTATCAAGATTTAGCTTAAACATGACTTTCTCAAGGTCATTGATATCGAAGTTATATCCCAGTTCATTTAAGAAGGTATGTGTCTTATAAAAGATGAGCCATTCTTCTGGAACGCCGTTCATTGTCTTATGAATAGCACATTGAAACAAATGTTTACAAAATATAATACCATCTTCAAATGTTAATTTTTCATCGTCGATTTTAAAACCCCCAATAAGGATAATAGAATAAAAAGAGAATCATATGTTTATTTAAATATTTTCTCATAATTAAAAATACAGTTTTCAGTAGTATCCTCAGAAACAAGTAAATTTTTTTTAAAAAAAAAAATGAAATACATAACCTTTTATTTTTTATAGAAAAACGTGATATCACTTAAAGATTAAAAGAGGAGAGCATCAGTGAGCAAGAGAACCATGAAATCATTAAGATTCCTCCTGAATTGGAGACGATTTTTATCTAGCTCATTCTTTACAATGTTAGAGATTCTCGCGGTAAAGATAAACCTTTTTGACGCTCTTCTAACAAAATGGAGAAAACCTATGCTTTCACTTGAAATACAAATGCTTAACATACTTCCTTCAGAAAAGGTCCTTCATCTGGGTTGTGGTGCATTTCCCTCTGCGACAATCTTCATTGCAAAACAAAAGAAAGCACATGTCGTCGGTATCGACAATAATTATATCGCAGTGAAACTTGCACGATCGTGTATCAAGAAGAAGGATTTATCAAATCGAGTAACAATTGAACATGGAGACGCAATATACTACTCGGTTCTTGATTTTGATGTCATCTATATTGCTATAAACGTCTGGCCGATCGATAAGGTGCTTAAGCACCTCGCTCAGACGATGAAACCAACGACACGAATTCTTTGTAAAGGATCGCATCAGGATATTGCTACTCTTCTAAAGAACAAGGAATTTCAATCCCTGTTTTCAACGTATTCGACCCTAGAATATCCAAAGATCCAATCGTTTATATTAATGAAAAAAGTGAATATCTAAATAATTGGTCTTCAATATAGAAATCTTATGAAGAATGAGATTCGCTCTTTAATTCTAAAAAAACGTAATAACATGCGTTTTTCAGAGGTTTTACAGAAAAGCAGACGAATTAAAGACCGGCTCTTTCATATGGAGGAATTTAAAGACGCAAAGACAATCCTTTTTTATATTTCCTATGATAATGAAGTAAATACTCATGAGATAATCCAGGAAAGCCTTACGATGAAAAAACGAATAGCTGTCCCAAAAACAGATGTAAATGCCAGAACAATTATTTGCTCTGCACTTACCCAGTGGGATGATCTTACATCCGGTGCCTATACCATTTTAGAACCACGACAAGATTGTGTAAAAGAAATACCTCTGGAGTCAATTGATTTAATTATCCTCCCGGGGATCGCTTTTGATTATCAAGGAAATAGAATCGGTCATGGACTAGGTTACTTTGATCGATTATTACAGAAAAAAATTCATGCACATCTTTTTGGTCTTGCATTCGAGCTTCAAATTGTGAAGAACATCCCAACTGAGAAACATGATAAAAAGGTGGAAAAGATTGTTACCGAAGATCGTATTATCAACTGTTTCTAGGTGACGATCTCTCTGAGCCGTTTTGTTTGAATTGCTTTTTGAATCTCCATGGCGATACGCTCACCATAGCTTATTGATTCGCCATACAGATAACCGGAATGGGGTGTGAATTGCGTTAAAGGACTGCCGGGAATCCTCATAGAAACATCAAAGACAACCATCTCTTCTTTTCCTTTTTCAGCAACCATGGCACCTTGTAATGCAAACGGACCAATAATGCCAGGTGGATATTCTTTTTTTGTAGTTTTAACGAATTTTTCGCCAAGGTCAAAGATGGATTCAATGATAGATTCTTTCGTTGTTGCTGCGATATGACCTGTTTCAATAATCTTTGGTTTTAGGTATTTAAGCACCGCCAATTGTTCATCAGCGGGAAGACGTAACAATCCATCAAGATTTGTTTGCCGACGGGTATCAGTGCCCATAATCTCTAGTTCATCATCGATAGCTGAATAAAAATAATTAAAATTAATCTGCGTCCCAATCACATATTCTTCAATGATTGCTTG
>CAZGIV010000149.1:0-6117 GCA_964526175.1 uncultured Thermoplasmatales archaeon
TGCTCCTATTTCCAAGGACATGTTTTTTGAGTGCAGGGGAAGGGATTTGAACCCATAATTACAAGTACGTTAATGATTGACAGGCGATGATTTACTCCTGTTGACAATGATTGACGAACTATGATTTTCTCAAAATAGACTTTAATACCAAATATTAGGACTACAAATAATTGCTTTGTTTAGTGAAAGGGGAACCATCCGCGGCCATAGTGAAATATAATCTTTCGTCAGTACCACCACCAGGTGTTCTGCATATTTGATACGGCTTTGATGAATAAGCATGATATCCTTCTTTGGATATGATTACTAAGTTAGAACGGGAGAAAAGGAATGGTGGACAAGGACCTTGCCAAAGAATCATATAGCATCCGCCATCACCTGTTTGACCCTTGCTGAATGGAAATAGATACAAACCACCATATTCAGATAGACTTGCTCGAATTTTAACGGTCACATCTGACAAAGGCCGATATTGCGGAGTATCTATAGTGCCAAATATCTCAGTTACATATACAATTATCGCAGCAGTTCCCCATAATAACCCTTTATCTTTTGGCAATAATTTCTCAAAAGTTTGAAGTTCCCCAACAATGTTTTGCTGATACTTTGTTCCTTCTTTTGTAAAGTCTGCAGAAGCAAACGAAATTGGCATCAACATAAAAATAACCAATAAACTGATTATTACACATTTTTCCACTTCTCTTCTTTTTGCCATTTTTATCACTCAACGATTATTTTTTGTTATATGTTACCTTGATACATGTATGCACGGCTTATTTAAAAACTTTACTAAAAGATTTAATTATCAATTGGAAAAATTAGTGCAGGGGAAGGGATGTGAACCCATGTTTACCAGTTAAATTCTGAACAGAGGATAATAATTACTCCTGTAAAAGACCACAATTTCAGAGGGTTTTCAGGTCATCATGGGATGTCATAGGGTTCTTGTGCTGGATGCCAATCGTACTGGCGATACGGGATTTTTACCAGAAACATGTCAAAAAAACTACCAGCAAAAAACAATTCAATGAAAAGAAAGATAGTGCCTTTGATTGGTCTTGGATTTGTCGTCTCCCATGTATCCCAATAATTGTTCATCCACTTCATTCGAACAAATGGAATATATGGTATCTCTCTAATATAAGAGATTTTATTCATTTGTGTATCATTCTGATTAGAAATAAAATTGTTATTTTGCACGATGAAACGAGAATTATCCATTTGAACTCCTAAAATATTATTTTGAATATTATTACTGGAAATCGAACTTTTTTCATCTCCATAAATATTTGTGATTCCTTTGGTATTATTGAAAATTTTATTGTTGAAAATGGAACATTCAGTATTATCGTAGATATTAATACCAATTCCATTAAAAGCAATCGTATTATTATAAATCATGACATGTGAATTCCATGAATTCAGATTAATACCCCAATTATTATTTACAAAAATGTTGTCATAAATATTTATATAATCATACCAATCCATTACTACTACTCCTCCATTTTCAAAAACTCCCCCAGAGTTTTCAATAGTAAATCCACTTATATTTACTCCATCGTTCTGTATTCTTACAACAGTCCATCCGCCAGACGCATTAATCATTGTTGTATATTTGTTTTCTCCAATAAGATTAATTCTTTTATTAACTAATACACAATTTCCCCATTGACCACTTGGAAAATAATCATTGTATATACCCGTATAAACAAAAACAGTATCTCCGTCGCTTGCATTGTCGACAGCATCCTGTATTACGCTATAATTTCCCGGTCCGCTGCCACCAACATACAACCATTTACCTCTTGATGCTGGTTGTGGCTTTTCAGTATGTTGTGCTATCGCTGGAATGATGCTGGTTCCAACGAACAAGAGGATGATTCCAACCGTCAACCATTTTCTTATAATCATTTCCTTCCCTACAGAAAAACAATGAATCCCTGGTTATTTAAATCTTTGTCAGAAGAGAAAAGTTATGCAGGGGAAGGGATTTGAACCCACGTTTACCAGTACGACAAGGATTGTCAATGATTGAACTCCAGGAGAAAACGGAGAATTGGGAATGCATTTGGGAACCGTTCTAAGAACCATAAGAATAATAAATTCGGCATCATTTTCTCTTGAGAAATTCTGACCCATAATTCTCCCCAATCACCCTCAATGTTATAGATATCTTTGGCTTTTGCCCTAATCGTATAAGTGCCGAGGTATCTAAAAGTATGTTTTACTTTTATTTCTTCGCCAGAATGATAGGGACCTATCCATCCGGTAGTACTATTATCGGTCCAATCAATGAAGTAGGAGACGTTATCTCCGTTAGGGTCTGTTGCATTGAATGAATAAAGATATGTTCCTGGTTTCGCTATTGTTGGACCATCTACCCACGGTTTATTGGGTGGTAGATTATCACTCCCAACTTTATCTATTATCATTCCCCTATTCGATATTGCTGTTACTCCAAATCCACACAGAACCAAAATCATTATCATTGATATTGGTATAATTTTGTTCATCTGTTTCCTGCCCCCTTATGAAAATAAACAATCCTTCGTTATTTAAATCTTTGTCAGAAGGAAAAATATGCAGGGGAAGGGATTTGAACCCCTGTACCCAATCCTACTGGTTGAAAGTAAGACCGATTATTTCGACTTCCACAGTCCGTGTATATTACAGTAATCCCGTGCGGACAGTTTCTTTGCAGTGGTACTAAATTCTGCTTCCGGTTTATCCATAGGCTTTAAGAACTTACGGTACACCGACTCATCAGCATGGAGTTCAATCCATTCAATATAATGCTTCTCCTCCATAGGGTGAGGAATCGAACCGACTTTTACTTTTACACCGGCCGGGGTTTTTTCAATCACCGGAACATGCTTTTCGTTTCCCGCGTCCTGAAATTTTTCTGTGAGAAGCTCCATGGGTTGTCCGCAACAGACCAGTTCACCAGCACCAGCGTGGATTACTTCTATGATATTCCCACAGACATTACATTTATAGATTTCCTTTAATTTTGCCATAATTTTTTACCTCCATTCTTATTTCTGTTGTTTCTTATTTTTATAATCCTTAATTGCCTCGTGTAATGCATCAGCAGCAAGATTCGAACAATGCATTTTTTGCGCAGGCAAACCATCAAGTTCGTTTGCGACATCACCCCGAGTGATCTTGATTGCCTCATCGACGTGTTTTCCTTTCGCAAGATCGGTGACCATACTACTGGTCGCAATAGCGGAGCCGCATCCGAAGGTCCGGAATTTGATATCCGTGATTTTCTCATCTTTGACTTTGATGAAAATCTCCATGACATCCCCACAGACAGGGTTCCCTACCTTGCCGTACCCATCAGGGTTTTCGATCACACCGACGTTATGCGGGTTCAGAAAATGCTCCATAACTTTCTTGCTATATCCTACAGTCGCCATTTTTTATTTCCTCCATTCTTGAGACATTGGTGATAGTTTTCGTAAGCGTTCGACGGTCTCGTACGTCGCCTTGCTTACCGGTTCAACATCATCCATTATGGTGGAACGCCCAAGCGTCAGCACCATGGACCCATGTGCCTCCTCATGTTTTAAACCAATCGCGAGAAGAACATGCGATGGCTCAAGTGTCTTTGATGAACAGGCTGAACCAGTCGACACCTGAATCTCAAACATATCCATATTTAAGAGAATGCTTTCCCCTTCGATATAACTGAATCGAAAGCTTGCATGATGCGGCAGACGCCGTGTGGGATGACCGGTCAGATATGACTGATCAATTTTTAATATTTCTTTGATAAGACTATCTCTGATAGGAAGCAGTCTACTGCTTTCTTGTTTCATCTCCTGCTGCATGATACGTGCTGCTTCGCCCATCCCGGCGATCGCAAACACGTTTTCAGTACCTGAACGAAGACCCCGCTCTTGCCCACCGCCAAGCTGAACAGACTGGATCCTCACACCGGGTTTAACGTACAAGACACCAGCCCCTTGAGGACCATACAGATCATTCGAAGATAGCGTGAGCAGATCAATACCGTCTTTTTGCACATCAATCGGAATACGACCTGCTGCAGCAACCGCATCGACGTGGAGGTAGACTCCTTTCTCATGGACCAGTTTGCTGACCTCCCTTATCGGTTCGATGGTCCCAATCTCGTTGTTTGCATACATAATGGACGTCAGCACCATATTTTTCGAAAGGATCGTTTCAAGTTTTTTTAGATCTACCATACCAGTTGAATCAACAGGAAGAGAGGTATAAATAAAACCGTTTTTCTGCAGCTCCTTCATCGGGTTAAGAACTGACATATGCTCAATTGCAGAAGCAACGACAGCTTTTCCCTGGGTGATGTTTCGTAATGCAGTGCCTTTCACCGCGAGATTGTTAGCCTCCGTTGCACTCCCTGTGAAAAGAATCGTGCTTTCATTTTCCGCATGGATGAACTCAGCGATTTTCCTTCGTGAGTCTTCCACCGCCCGTTTTGCTTCCAATCCGACAGAATGAAGAGATGACGGGTTTCCAAAAGACTGCATGAGATATGGTTTTGCGAACTCAAACACCTGTGGGTCGACCGGCATTGCTGATGCATGGTCAAGATAGATTCGTGACATTTTTTCCTCCTTCAGAACCACATGGTAGCCCCAGCGTCTAACGCAAGATCATTTAAGGTCCCTGCGCCAACAATCTTAGGCCCTGGTATCAATTTTACTTTCTCTAATCCAAGCATCTGTTTGGATGCTTCACATACATAGATCTCAATGCCCATATCCATGGTCTTTTTTATCATTTCTGCCACACTGGGGAATGACCCCATTTTGATTTTCTCTGCAACACCAGGCATCAGGATTCGTAATCCGGTGCCTAGATAATAGACACGTGGAGTAAGGTCCATCATTTTCGCAGTCTGTGCAAGAACGAGCGGAGAATACTGTTTCTCCGGTTGATCCGTGGTTTGCACATACAGAATCGATTTTTCATCTTTCATACAACCACCTTATTTCATTCGTTTGATATAGAAGGTCATTAGGGATCCTTCTTTTTCAAATTTCAATATCTCATGTCCTGTTCGTTTCGCCCATCGTTTGATGTCTTCTTCTGCAGCGGGATCGTCAGCTTCTACCTTGAGTATTTGACCGATTTCGATTTTTTCGATTTCTTCTTTGGTCATGGCAATTGGCATAGGGCAATACAGCCCAACACAGTCTACCTCAGCGTCCGGGGTGATTTGTTCCTCGTTTGTCATCTTCTGTCAAATGCCTCCGCTTATGCTCCTCGAGGATCAGGGTCATACCATAGTCCTGTTGAACTGAGATGGGTAAACTCTTGTTGAAGCAGACGATAATGGTTTTTTTCTTGATTGATAATCTCAGTAAGGATCTCTTTTACCTCAGCATCAGAAGTATCATTGACAACAGTCGTGTAATAGTCAATTGCTTCTTTTTCGCTGTCCATTCCCATACGTAACGCGTCAAGTTCATCGCTATTTTGATCTGCACCTTCTGTTGTTTTCAGGTCCTTTGGAAAAATCGTAAGGTTGGTGTATTTGCTATTCGATTGTACAAGTGTATTCCATTCAACGGAGTCGATTTTTCCCTGGAATATCTTCTGAAAGGTCTCAAGATGAACAAGTTCATCAGCAGCAAGGCTTTCAAAGACGGTTCTGCCCAAATCACTTTTGGTTTGCCCTGCTGCTTTTGTATAAAATGCATGTCCGTCTTTTTCCATTTGAATCGCTGTTTTTATTGCATCTTTCACATTAAGCGTTGCCATATTCTTCCTTTCCTTTACATTTTTTCTGTATCAAATCCTAATAGTTTTCTGCCAGGATTTCGTAGTAACTTTGTGGGTGCTTACACGCAGGGCACATCGCTGGGGCTTCTGGGCCCTCATGGACGAACCCGCAGTTTCGACACATCCATTTTACTGGCTTGTCCTTTTTGAATACTTGTTTTTTTACGAGGTTCTCCAGGAGTTTCCGGTATCGTTTTTCATGATGTGCTTCTACCTTTGCTATGTTCCGGAAACTCAGTGCAACCTCAGGGAATCCTTCTTTTTCTGCAATATTTCCAAACTCTGGGTATAACGTCCCCCATTCCATTTTTTCTCCATCAGCTGCTTCTTTGAGGTTTT
>CAZGIV010000150.1:0-6048 GCA_964526175.1 uncultured Thermoplasmatales archaeon
AGTCCTTCGAAGAAATCCTGGTCGACGACGATTGCACCTGTGGAGACAATCGCATCCACCATATGAGCACGAATCATATCGACAATGACGTTTTTTAATCCTGCGCTGACGAGTGATCCTGCGAGACACAGAATGATTGAGCAATCGGTATCTTCAAGCATCGTTGCGTAGATTTTACAGGCGTTGGCGAGGTTTCGTGACTGAAAGGCCATATGATCAAAGGCTTCAATCAACGGGATAGGGTTGAACGTCTTAATGTCAATGTGTTTGATTGGTTCTGACAGCAATTCCTTTTTTCCGTCTTTGACTTCGTATTTCATTGCGATAACCAGCAAGCGGTAATTCATCTGAGTTTTTCTTTTTTTCTACGATGAAAATAAAAAAAAGAATACGAAGAACCAAAGGAATTATTAACAGAAAAGATGATGCCACACTTGAGGTCATCTGAGATGGACATCATGGAATCCTTGTTCCCCGTTCTTTACGTATTCATCATAATCATCACGATCGCCTTGGTCATTGTTCTTTCTCTTTGGCGGTACCGGAACATTAAACGTCTCATGGAACAACAGGCACGGAAGCGAAGCGGCACCGTAGTGGGAACGTTTCTGTTACCACTGCTTAAGTTCTCCTATCGTGCTTTGCCTGTCGTGGTTACCTCG
This sequence comes from uncultured Thermoplasmatales archaeon, assembly GCA_964526175.1. Lineage (GTDB taxonomy): Archaea > Thermoplasmatota > E2 > DHVEG-1 > DHVEG-1 > SM1-50. The sequence continues at coordinate 663 of CAZGIV010000150.1, forward strand.
GTGCCAGGCAGTAAATACCGTCACGCAAAAACAGAGGTCAATGTTACCTTGCTTAAACCGGTACCAAAGGACCTCACCATCCAAAAAGAATCAGTCAGGTTGCGACTGGGAAAGGCATTAGGGGCAATAGACGTCCAGTTGGATAGTGATGAATTTGACAGGGAATTTCTCATAAAAACACAGGATGAAAGGTTTGCGAGAAATTTGGTAAATTATACCCTGCAGAATAAACTCTTGGAACTGAAGCAGGAAAAACCTCGTATCTCTCTTGAAGGCACCTGGTTGATTGTTCAGGTCCCCCGAGTGATGAAGACAGAGGAGGAGTACGATCAGCTACTGGCACTTACCTTCACTGTCGTGGATCGGATACAAGAACTCTAGGTACCGTCTTATGAGAAAATCACTCTTTTTTCTCTTGAAAATGAAGTGAGACCGAGTTCATGCAATATCGCTGACCGGTCGGCTTAGGCCCATCATCGAACACATGCCCAAGATGCCCACCGCACCGAGCACACACCACCTCAGTTCGTTTCATGCCAAGACTAGTATCAGGTTTCAGAAGAACAGCATCGTTCGAGACAGGGGTAAAGAAGCTTGGCCATCCGCTCCCTGAGTCAAATTTGGTCTCAGAGGAAAACAGTTTGTTACCACATCCTGCGCAGACATAAGTGCCCTCCATAGTCTGATGAACATATTTTCCGCTGAACGGCGGTTCTGTCCCTTTCTTCCGCAGCACTGAAAACTCTTCGGACGTAAGAACCTTCTTCCATTCATCCTCAGATTTTTTTACTTCTTTTTTTTGCACCGGTTCTACCTCCCAGGGAAGAATCGCCTGCTTCTATATAAATCTCTAAGATTAGGGATACAAGAGGTTTGTGTTTCGTAACATTTAAACCATCGCCTCCTGTATCCGGTTCTGTATGCATGAATGGGCACTTGCCGAATCAATCGTCATGGCTGCCGTAGAAGCCGCACAGAAAGAAAAACTCAAGTCAATCACAGAAATCACGGTTCACATCGGTGAATTACAACAGATAGAAAAAGATATTTTCCTCTTTGCACTCAACGAGATAGCAAAACAACAGAAACCAACGATAAAAAACAACGCGTTTCACCTGAGGACAGAAAAAAGCACACTAATCTGTAAAACCTGTGGTCATAACTGGAAATACAGTGACATGAAAAAGAAATTCAGTGAAACAGAATCTGAGTCGATTCATTTCATCCCGGAGGTCGTGTTTGTCCATTCGCGATGCCCAAAGTGTGGAAGCCCGGATTTTGAGATTACGAAAGGACGAGGGGTCGTGCTTTCCTCGATTAAAGGATTGCGATAATCATGGAACCACGAACCAGTGTCATTGAGAAACGCTTGAAAAACATCAAAAGAATCATCGCGGTTGCAAGCGGTAAAGGCGGTGTGGGGAAAAGTCTTGTCGCCTCCAGTCTTGCCCTTCATCTCGCACACAAGGGATTTAAAGTTGGCCTTCTTGACCTTGACTTATACGGACCATCCTCTCATATCATCCTGGGCGTCAAAAAAGAATTCCCGACAGAAGAGAAGGGTATCATTCCACCAATGGTCCATGGTATTTCTTTCATGTCCATTGTCTATTTCACAGAGGAGAAACCATCTCCGTTCCGAGGGGTCGATATTTCAAATATCATCCTAGAGTTGCTAGCAATCACTCAATGGGGGTCTTTGGACTTTCTGATTATTGACATGCCGCCAGGTATTGGTGATGAAACCCTTGATGTGATCCGGTATATGAAAAAAAGCGAGTTTCTCGTGGTGACAACACCATCGAAGGTCGCAATGGGTGCAGTCAGTAAACTATTAACAATTTTAATAGAATTAAAAAAACCGGTGCTTGGTGTGATAGAAAATATGACGATGAAAGATGCTTCGTTTATAGAAGAGGAAGCGAAGAAATTAAAGGTGGGATATCTTGGGAAAATCCATTTCGATGAAGCATTGGAAGAAGCAATAGGGAATGCTGATCGTCTCGCAAAAACACAGGTGATGGAAGATCTTACTAAGATTCTTCGAAAAGTCAATCTCTAGGACCGCGACTGCGAAGCTATAGCATTACCTGAGAGAAGATAACTGCGTGCTTCTCCGACCGTGAATAACGACCCGGAAACACAGATCATGTCTTTTTGTTTCGCGATATGTTTCGCATGATCTAATGCTCCTGGGATTGATGCTTTGACGTATATCTTTTTGTTTGGGTTAAAACTCTCAATAGTCTGCTTTAATAATAGTGGATCAGAAGCTCGGGGGTTAGTTGATTTGGTAACGATGATAACATCGGAAAGAGGAGCTATCGTTGACGCCATCGTTTTAATATCTTTCTCTTTCAGTACACCAAGAATTAAGATGAGTCTATGGGGGGAAAAATCCTCCTTTATTGTTTTTGCAAGCATCCTTATCCCATCTGGGTTATGTGCGCCATCAAGGAGAATGAATGGTTTTTCGGAAACGATCTCCATGCGTCCTGGATATGTCGCAGCAGCAACACCATCCAGAATATCATTATCAGTGACGTACACACCGTTCATCTGTAACTGTTCAACCGCAGTGATAGCTACCGCTATGTTTTCACCCTGATGCTTGCCGAGCAGAATGGTTTTCACGGTATAATCTTTAAATGAACCATGAATAACAAATACTTGACACCGTTCCTCAAAAGATATTCGTTTCCACATGGTATGGTCAATAGTTGTAAGCGGTGCGTTCCGCTCTGTTGCAACATGTTCAATGGTTTCACGTGCCTGCTGCGTCGCTGCAGTAATGACCGGTATGTGGTCTTTGATGATCCCTGATTTTTCCAATGCGATTGACGCGATATCCTTTCCAAGAATATCGGTGTGCTCTAGGGAAATGTTCGTAATCACCGATATCAGCGGGGTCACCACGTTTGTCGCATCAAACCTTCCACCAAGCCCGACCTCGATGACCGCATAATCGACAGTACGGTCCTTAAAATAGAGGAACGCAAGTGTGGTAACAATCTCAAAAAAGGTTGGAGTGTTTTCGTTTTGTTTCATGTCCTCGACAAGTGGTCTGACTTGTGCAATAAGCATCGCAAGGTCTTCCGCAGGGATTTCCTCATCGTTTATGACAATCCGTTCTGAAAAACGTTCGATATGCGGGGAAAGATATAGTCCAACGGTGTACCCTGCTTTCTGAAGAATGGAGCTGATGTACTTGCAGACCGAACCTTTCCCATTGGTCCCCGCGACATGAATGACTTTTAACTCGTGGTGAGGATTTTCAAGCTTTTTAAGAAGAAAGGTAATTCGTTCAAGACCGAAGATCCACCCGTACTTATCAAAGCTGTATAACCATTCAATTGCATCCGTATAAGAGATGGTTTTAGTATCCTTCTGAATAGAGCACATCGGGGAGAACCTTGTGTTTCTTTTTCCAGGAGTCACCAGGTAAGATGACCACGCTGCGACCTTGGATCAGTAATCGTCTCTGCGCGAACAGCTGTATCGTACGGGGGAGTATCTGATGTTCAACAGCGAGAATTCGGGCAGCAAGGGTATCCCTGTCATCATCAGGGATTACTTTTACTGCAGCTTGAAGGATTATTGGGCCATGATCCATTTCAGTGTCCATAAAATGGGTTGTACACCCAGAGAGTTTCACCCCGTATTGCAGTGCATCGCGTTGGCCATTGGTTCCTTTAAAGGACGGGAGAAGCGCTGGATGAATATTGATGAGTTTGTGATGCCATTTTTTCACAAACACTGGTGAAAGTAACCGCATGTACCCAGCACCAACGACGAGCTCTACATGATGATTGCGAAGAACCGCATCGATTTCGTTTTCATGAACAAAGCGGTCTTTTCCTTTTGGATCAATAAAAAATCCTGGGATATGGTGGGTTTTTGCCCGGTTCAACGCACCTGCGTCTTTATTATCGCTAATCACTACAACGACATCCGCATCGATCATTTTCTTCTCTGATGCATCGATAATACTCTGCAGATCAGTCCCAGAACCAGAGGCAAGCACACCAACGGAAAGCTTCTTTGGCATCATTTTCATGGGTCCGTGATATCCTTTGTTATTTAAAAACTTCTGTGATGACGTCCAAAGGAGCATTTGTCTTAAATCCGGTTGGAGTGCAATGGGTGTTGGTTGCGATAAAACCTTTGTTTCGTAAGCGCTCAAAGATATGGTCCATGGTCGGTGGTGATTGTTTTAGCAGGGATGAAAGGTCATTGGTCGTATAGAAAAACGGTGGGGCATCCGCTTCTTCCTCAAGGAGGAATAAAAGTTTCCAGAGCATGTTTTTTGTGTTCAATGCCTTGGATGACACGATGGTCCGTATCTCTTGGAGTGCAGGTTTCTTCTGCAGCTTCCCTAGCCATAACGGACCAACCATGGTGGTGTTCCCCCTTGAGAGAGGGATGTCCTTTGCAGGGATACTTAAAAACTGAGCCATGGAAGAATTGGCAGCGTTTTTTCCGTTATTGACTTGTACATATATTCGTATATAATGATCGGTCGTGTAGCAGAGTAGTGGTTCGATGCCGCGGTCGTACTTCGCAGCCTCACGGCATATAAAACCAAGGAGTATGCGCAATCCTATTTCATGCATCGCGGGAGCATGAAGCGGCCAAGCGCCGTACCGTCGATAACAGACCGGGGGGAACACCCCGCAGAGCGTAGCGGTATCGGTCGCAGTGCACGCAATGACCCCTTTGTTATACACGCTTCTTACAGCAGCATCCAGAAAATACACTGGTGAGCCAAACGGGTCGATATCAATAGAGTTGTATCGATACTCTGAGAGAAGGCTGTTGAGGTCCCGTTGGAAAACAGAGATGTTCTGCAACGAGCTTTTTAGGATGTTCTGCTGGATGAGTGAGAACGATTGGTCATTCCAATCATTGAGTGTCACCTCAAAATCCCCTTCGAGCTCATGAGCAAGTCTGATGCCTCTAACCCCAGAAGCTGCCAGTCCGTCCAAGATATGAACCTGCTTTGTACTTTTATTCAGCAACCATTGATTAACAAGGATGGATACATCCCGGTTTAACTCCATGGACGGGTTATAGAATGGCATCTGGTCTCGACTGCTTGGTCCTTTCACCGACGTCTTCTTTTTATATACAAAAAGCTCGGTGGTTCCTTCTTTGATAAGAGCAGGTGGTTCGTCGTGCATGGTTAAAACAAAGGCGGGAGTTTCTCAGCCATGATTTTTTCAATCTTATACGGAAGCAGATTTCGGTTTACCGCGGTCACCTCAAGGATGCGGATATCATCGCGTCGGCGGATATCCTGCAGGAGCGGTGTTCGTGATTTCTTATGGAGCGTCACCATGATTGGTTTATCAGAATCAAGTGCCTCGATGACCATCTCACAGAACTT
>CAZGIV010000151.1:0-6047 GCA_964526175.1 uncultured Thermoplasmatales archaeon
GGAGAAACACGATACACATCAAGTTCCTCGTCATCAGACATATGACGTGCTACGACAGAGGCTGTGAATTGTTCGTTTTTTAGGTAATGTTCCATCGTTGAGCGTTTGGATAACGAACTAAAAATAAAATACGCAGCCCCCTTTCGAAGAAGATGTTTGTGAAACCCATGTAGAAATCGTTTTGTTAGTTTCAAACCGTCTCGTCCACCGTCTGTTGCGATGTCGAACCATCCTCCGACTTTTTCTTTTTTTTTGGTCGGAAGATACGGCGGATTGAAAATAATGACATTAAAGAGTTCTGTTTTTTTTAAAACAGTGAATAAATCACCTTGTCGTATCTCAATATCACCTTTGAGAAGATGACGATTTCGATCAATATTATGAAGAGTGAGTTGAACCGCAAACGGGTTGATATCCGTACAGAGCACCTTTGCTCCTTTACGCGCGCATTCTAAGGCAATGAGTCCACACCCTGTTCCAAGCTCTAATACAAAATCTTGAGGAGCAATAGGGATTGACTCAAGAAGCAGGAAAGAATCCTCAGCAGGATCATAGACATCCGGATGTAATTCAATCACTAAATCGTTATAATGAAACATCCTAGAGGATGAAGACGGTGAGTTTATCAACGGTCTCATAGGTATTCAATAGAATAAACGATAGTATTAATGTTAGTATGGTACGAAAAACCATTTAGGTATTTGTCTACGTTAATAAGTATGTGTATCTGGAAAAAAGCACCACGTAGACACCTTTCTGTCATTTATTATCATGAAAGAAAAAATCGAATTCAAGCCCAAGCGGCTCCATTAATGTTTTATACCAAACAACTTAAAATAGGCTTTTTCTTAAAAAATAATAATGATTCCAATCGCCAAACATTTCCTTTTCATGGATTTCCCTCAAATATTATACGATTCTTGTGCAGGATGCCAATCGAATTTAAGCTGAGGAATCCATATCCATTTTTCGATTAAACCACTAATTGGTTTCGGAAGCAAACGGGGTCTATCCCAAAAGTTTCTATTCCAGGATATGGTATGACAATTTACGAAATACGCGTTGAGAATATTATGTTCGAAATTGTTGAAAATAACTTGATTTGTTGAAGAACCACTTAAATAAAGTCCACAATTGTTTTTAGTTATATCATTGTAAGAAATAATGTTGTTGTTGGATACTAATACCATCCACATCCCATAGTAGCTATTGGAAATGACATTCATAGTTATGTTGTTATTTTCAGATGATGAGCTTATATGAATACCATCTTTATTGTTGATTATCTTATTTCTATAAATCGTATTATAACTACCAATTTCAAGAACTATACCTTCATCTGTATTGTTCATAATATTGTTTCTGGAGATTATATTGTCATCTGAACCACGAAGCCATATTCCTTTGCCATGATTATTCGTAATCGTATTGTTAAAAATATTATTATTAGACGAACTCTACAGATTAATCCCCGCTTCATTGTCACTGATTGTATTTCCTGAAATATTGTTACCGTAACTAAACGAACCAAATCCGATGTCAATCCCAGCAAAGCAGTTGTTTGTAATAGTATTACCAATTATCCTGTTTGAAAAGCCACTTGCCATTATCCCGTAACATAAATTATCTTTTATTACATTATTAGAAATAGTGTTATATGTCGAGCCTCTATACCAGTCGCAAAGCCATATACCATACCCGTAACTACTAATTATATTTTGAGTAATTGTATTGTGATTTGAAGCGACAAATATGGCTTGACCTCCGGATAAATTATTATAAATAGTAAACCCAGTGATATTCGACCAATCAGCAGCAATCCAAATAAAACAATCCAGGATTGTAGATTCTTTATCTTCACCGATTAGATTAATCGTTTTATTTGGAGAGGGGTACTCGTGATATAAACCAGGGATGAGAATGCCACCGTGATAGATCCCATTAAAAACATAAATAGTATCCCCAGAGCTTGCATTATTGATCCCATCTTGAATATGTTGATAAGGATGCTCAAGTGTTCCATCCCAGGGGCCTTCCGTATTTTCGTCATCCACATAAATAATATCGTTATATTTGATAATGGCACAACGCTCAAGAGGAAGTATAATCGAAAAGACGATGATAATAAACAAACAAATGGATAGTGTCGCTATTTTCTTCATAGTGTTATTTCCTTTTTATGATTATTGTTATGATATATTACTCATACCGCAATATGTATAGATATTATTTTTTTAGATGAATTGATATTACGTTATTGAAAAAGAATAATTATTCTTGTATTTTCTCCATAAATACCAGAGCTACCATGTTCTGCAATAAAAGGAAACAACCGTTTTTCTAATAAAATTTTGTGAAGCGAAGGTACATAATAGATGAAACGCAAGAGACGCGAAGTATATTTATAGAATTGGTAATCTTTGGATAAATATACATACGGATCGCTTACTATGGCAACCGTAGGGCGAAGAATAAATTTGTCTCCTGGTTTGATATGTTCCATATCAAAAGATATGTTAATGGAGATATTGCCCTCTTGTTTCGCGTATCCATTATGTTTCAATTTGAATGTACGCCATATATATTCTGAATAATTTTCAATTTTCAATCCAAATGCAACTATCGGAGCAAGGGAAGGAACACCAATGGTGTAGTTCATCTCAGCGGTATAGTTCATTATAATTGATAGTGTTAACTTCTCCAGACTAGCATTGAAACAAAGAATGCCATATTGAAGAAAAACTCCCGTATGTTTCCCAGGGTATTCTCTAAAATGTGTTTTTGAATATTGTACTAGACAAGCAGCAAAATAAAAAATGACATTATTTTCTGAATGTTCATGTTCTTGAATACGATATTCGCTATACTGTTGATATAACGTTTCTTGACCAGATTCATAAATCTTATCCTTGATTCCATTTGAACCCATGCTTATCGGTGACGTTGATAAAACAATAAATAGCACGATTAAACCAACAGCCAATCCTTTCTGATTCAATAGTTTTTCCCCATTGTACAATTTTATAACACTGTTCTCTTATAAATATATTATTGATTTGGCATTCCTCAAGTAATTTATAGAGTTTTGATACAATGCTGTATTTCTCTATCACTTTATCAATAGATAAACACAAAAGACGTAAACCAAACGATTTTATACCAAAAAATGTTTACTTTTCTTTGTAATAATACAGATGGGACACTCGATGAGCAGTAAGTATTTATTCTGTGGTACTGAACAGTCTACAACAGATATGAGATTCAAACCAATTACTGCATATACTACTCCAGGAGGGATAATATGAATACTGATGATCCAGAAATCATAAAAACATTACGAGAAGAAGAGCGAATCGGAAAACTTAACAAGAACGCTTCACAAGAGCAAAGAGTTGCTCTGCCGGAAGAAAAAGAAGATGACTCTCTTGAATCAATTTTCACGATTTTACGACACCATCACCAAGAAGACGCCCCAACAATTGATCTCGGCGATCCCATCGAGAAATATCGGATTATATTTGAAAATTCCGTAATCGCCATCATGCTGACCGATGAGAACGAACGGATTGTCCATTGGAATAAATATACAGAAAAACTCCTAGGAATGGGTAAAGAAGATCTGATGATGAAACCCGTGAAATATCTCTACCCGCAAGAAGAATGGAAAAAGATACGATCAGAAAATATACGGCAGAAAGGCATTCAACATCATCTGGAAACAAGAATGATTCGAAAAGATAACGAACTTGTTGATGTAGATATTTCCCTTAGTGTGTTAAAAGACCACATCGGTAACGTTATTGGTTCTATCGGGATTATTAAGGATAATTCATCACATAAACAGATGGAAAGAGCGCTACGAATATCTGAAGAGAGATTCAAACAACTCTATGAAAAAGCACCAATCCCCTATCATACGTTATCATCAGACGGAACGATTACCGATGTCAATGATACATGGTGTAGGGTGTTTGGATATGCTAAAGCAGACGTTATAGGGACTCCTATCTTTGATTATATCCAGTGCGACGAACAAGACACAGCAAAATCCTCGTTTAAGGAGAAAATCCATAAGAAGAAACCATACACAGGAGGACATGAACGAACCTATATAACGAAAAATGGTGAACCCCGTGTCTTTGTTATCAATGATTTTCTTTGTTTTGACGAATCAGGTGCTGTACTCTCGGTTTATTCTACGATGGAAGATATAACGGAACGGAAAAAAATTGAAGAAGAACTCCACAAAGCTCACTATTGGTTAGAAAAAAAAGTTCAAGAACGGACCATTGAGTTATCAAAACAAAACATGGTGTTAAAAAAGAGAATCAACGAATATAAAAGAACCATCGGAGAACTTCATATTGAACTTGAGAGGAACCAGAAATCACAGAAGAGAATTGAAAAACAAAACGTGAAATTGAAAAAACTCGATAGAATCAAGTCCAATTTCTTACATATCACCACCCATGAACTACGAACATCTATGGCAACTATGAGAGGGTATGTCGAGATACTACTTATGAAAAGCCTTGGCCCCATTAACGAAGAACAAAGAAAGGGGCTCGAAGTTATTCTCACCAACACAAATCGATTAGATAAGCTTATCCAGGATGTCCTGGACGTCTCTCGCCTTGAATCCGGGACGATGAAGTTTAATCCGGAGAAAACAAACGTAATGAAACTTATTGAAGATGCGATAGGAACAATGCAGACAGCAGCTGATAAAAAACAAATAAAAATTGGCAAAGAAATTACACAAGAAATCCCTGAACTCAGTGTTGACAAAGAACGAATTAAACAAGTGTTCATCAACCTCTTGAATAATGCGATACAATCATCCCCAGAAAATTCTACGATCATCCTTAGAGTAAGTAAAGAACCAGATGACGTGGTTTTCGAAATACAAGATTTTGGTCACAGGATACCAAAGAACAAACAGAAGAAGATTTTTGATATCATCTACCAAGTAGATTCTGGTACAGACCGGACGTTTGGTGACATTGGCCTTGGGTTTACTATTTCACGAGGGATTGTTCTATCTCATGGTGGAAAAATCTGGGTTGAAAGCGAAAACGATGAAGGAAACATCCTCAGGTTCACCCTCCCAAATAAATCAATTCAGCAAAGAGAATGAAAATTCAAAGAAGTTGATGTCTTTCCAGAAAAAAAAAATTATATGAGAGAAGATCAGAGATATGGCGAACCCTACAATAAAAAAAGGATTTTCCGAACACCTCTTTGAATATCAACACGTTGAACAAAAGAAACTGATTGCATCGCTCTCCATCACCAGCATCGTACTAGTCCTTGAACTTATCGGAGGATATCTTACCAATAGCATGGCGTTGCTTAGCGATGCCGGTCATATGTTTACCCATGTGTTTGCCCTGATAATCGGCCTTGCTGCGATTATTATCGCACGGAAACCTCCTTGCCATCATCGAACATTTGGATTATATCGAGCAGAAGTCCTGGCAGCATTTGTCAATGGATTATTCCTAATTGTTATTGTTGGAATCATCGTCTATGAAGCAATCCTCCGATTACTGAATCCTATCGAAATCCTTGGTTTGGAGATGCTGCTGATTGCGTTCATTGGTCTGGCAGTAAACGTCGTAAGTATTCTGATTTTGAGAGGATCGCATAAAGATAATTTAAATATTAGAAGTGTTTTTTATCATATGTTTGCTGATGCTATTTCATCAATTGGGATCGTTATCGCTGCCCTTGTCATCATGTACACCAATTGGACATTTATCGATCCATTCGTTAGCATTGGCATTTCAGGTATCATCTTGTTCTGGGCATGGGGCGTATTAAAAGATTCGACACGGATATTACTGGAAACCGCTCCGAAAGGCCTTGATGTCGATTTGATTTCTGATGACCTTAAAAGTAATTTTTCAGAAATACGAAAACTCCACAACATTCATCTCTGGTCGATTACTCCTGATATGTTAGTGTTCTCAGCTCATGTACAAATCGATCAGAGTAAGATGCAGGCAAAACAAGAGGATGTTATCTCAAAGATAAATGATTATTTA
>CAZGIV010000152.1:0-5975 GCA_964526175.1 uncultured Thermoplasmatales archaeon
CTGACATTTGAAAAGCATTAATTTTTTGATATGCATAAGCACCTACCCTGCTGTATTTATAAATTATTATTACGATGTTATAATGGAGGCATAAGAAGTATGGTAACGTTTGTTGATTATATTATTCCTGATTCCCCAAGTGATTTTGGATCTATATTGCTTTGGATATTGATTATAGTCCTTGTGATTATTATGATTATTGATATACGCCTCTATTTGGATCATCGAAAAACGTCTAAGAAAATAGAAAAAAAGCAACAAAAACTTAACACAATAGAACAAATGAAAAAATCTGAAGAAGAAAGAACGCAAGAACATGATAACATTAGAAATATAGTTGACAAAATAATTGAGATTAACAATTTGTAAATATGAACGGCAATACCCCTTAAAACCGTGTCACTGCTTTCCCACTAATTATTTTTATTAGTTACTTTAGATGATATTGAACACTTGTTACCCGTTTTTAGACAATTAGTTATGTTTTTATCCTGCTCAACATCCTTCTTACAAATATATTAGAGAAAAAAAAGTAAATCGTAAAACCATGCCACTCCCTATTTAGTGACGATTTTGGTAGTTTTCCCTATCGAATGGAACACTTAGGTATCTGGGGTCTGGATTTTTGGTATCCCTTTCTCCATCCATTTCATTGTTCGATACAGAAACTCCAGTTCATCTGAGGTAGGACACCAACTAAGCTTTCGCTCCCAACGACTATTTTCGATTTTCAATTTCACAATAATATACGGGTTTCCTTCCTTATCCTTAATGATTTCAACACTATAGTACCCCAAATCCCGTTTAACAATTGTATCTTCCATCTTCCATCACGTACTAATTAGGGTTTTAATTGTTAATAAGGATTTGTCGTCATTATCACGCTTTGACCTTTTTCCCCCGTGACAAAAAGAAATTGAAAGGCTAACTATCAAGAAATGACATCAACCCCACGCAAAAAGATCATAATCAAATATCAGCCCCGTGTTACCCTTTTCCCTATCATTATACCGGGGGATATACCTGTTCAAGAAAACCGAGTATGTCTATGAAAAATCCTCTTTTTTTTTTTGATGTGAAGAACACCAAAATATCATCCGTTTTTCTTTTAAAGAAGGAAAAATATAAAACCTTCGACCAGTATGCTCACCAGACCGGGAGAACCACAAAAGTGAAACAACACACCAGGGTACATCAGCCGTATATCCGGGCAAAACTCTTCGGAGGAGTCCTCATCGCCATCGGAGGAGCCTTGCTCAGCTTCACCTTCTTTCTCAGCCCCAACCCGCCTGATCCGTTCCATATCAAACTCGCGTTCACCGCTCTTCTCATCGGCGCCTTCATGATGCTCCTCATCACCGAACAACCGACATGTGGCCAGTACCCCTGCTCTGCCTGGAGCGCGGTACTGACCGCAATCACCCAAGCAGCACAAGAAAAAATCTGGGTACAAGAAACATCCCGTGTGGGCAACAAAACCATCTTTCATCTGAAAATCGGGGGCTAACATGCTCATCTCAGAGAAAATCACCTTAGTCATCGCCCTCTGGATCCTCCTCATCCTGCTCATCACCAATGACACGGACCTGGAACTGTTCTTCGTGCTCATCTTCATCGGCGTTCTCATCATCCGCGCACTCACCGACGTGTTCATCACCACCACGCTGAAACACCGGATGAACCTGTTCATCTACCTCTTCATCGTTGTGTTCATGGTCATTGTCGGAAACAAAATCATCACCATCCTTGCTGTCTAGCCCCGGAGACCATGACCAAAAAAAACAGCTACCCCTTGGATATCCTCCTCTGCCTCCTCACCAGCCTGCTTCTGCTCCCGCTCGTCTTTCTAAACATCGACTCCACCTTCCGCCTCATCCTCGGGCTCCCCTTCCTTCTCTTCATCCCGGGGTACGTCCTGGTCTTCGCGTTGTTCCCCGCACGAAAAACAGACCGCGGCATCGATGCCCTCGAACGCATCGTCCTCAGCTTCGGCTTATCCATCGCCGTCGTCCCCCTCATCGGGCTGCTGCTGAATTACACCCCCTGGGGGATCCGCCTGGAACCCATCATGAGCTCCCTGCTTCTCTTCATCATCAGCATCGGACTGTTCGGCATCTACCGCTGGAGAAAAACCGATCCCGAGGAACGCTTTACCCTGCCTCAGAAGATCACCCTCCCAAAACAAGAACACCCAGTCGACCGCGCCCTTACCATCATTCTCATCATCGCCATCATCGTCGTCATCGCCTCCCTCATCTACGTCATCACCCTCCCGAAAAACGGGGAGACCTTCACCGAATTCTACCTCCTTGGACCCACCGGAACCGCAGAAGGATACCCCCGGAACCTCACCATCAACGAAGAAGCAGCCGTCATCATCGGCGTCGCCAACCACGAACAACGCCTCATCAATTACACCATCGAAATCTGGCTGATCAACCAAACCACTACCAACAACCAGACCATCTACCACCAGATGTGGTACCTCGACACCATCACCATCAACACCCTCCCGTATCAACCCATCAACACCGAAGAACCCTGGACCCCCCAATGGTCCCATCCCTACACCTTCCACCTCAACCGCACTGGCACCTTCAAACTCGCCTTCCTCCTCTTCAAAGGCCCCACGCAAACCTACTATCCCAACATAGATTACCACGACATCGCAGACCAAAAAATCACCACAGCCTACCTCGAAACCCATCTCTGGCTCACCATCCAATAAAAAAAAAAATTAAATAAACAAGAAAAACACTATCAAATCCACGGAAATAAACGATTTATCCCTCAAAACCAGGTCCAAAATAAAAACGTCGGACCACTTCCTCATATAACTCTACTAATTCATGGTCTTCTTCTTTTTTCCTCATACGTTCTTCTTTCCATGATTCCAACCATTTCATACCCATCATCTCTCACCAACCTAGTACTTAATTATGATTGTAAACATTATAAAGAACTTTCTTGGAAGAATAACAAAACAAAAAAAATCTTTATTTGCCCAAAAGGATGTTCGCTAAAACAATTTGGAAGGGCCCAGAAAACTCCATCCGCTTGAAACAATCATCACAAAAATCCTATCGGAGTGAACCCGTTAGAAAACGGCGGGAAGAAAAAACCTGCTTTGTCTGAGATCATACAAAAAAACCAAGCGATATCCTTATAAAACAGTCTATGGATTCACAAAACAATGGGATACGAAATCTAACACATGCGTCACTAAAAATTTATCGAAAAATAAATTCTATCATATGAAAACAAAAACCTATCATAGCCACTCTCAAAATAGAGGAACCAAGAAGAAAGAGCAGTGGCAGAAAGGAGTCGCCATAGGGATTACCCTCTCATTGATAATCCTCATCATCGTAGTCTTTACCCCATCATATGCTGCAGTGAAGCTCTCCCCAGGAACCCCGAATAAATCCTCGGTCACGATAAACACGATCATCATTTTTAACGACGTCAACCTCACCATACGAAGCAACGAAGCAATCCCGGTCGACTACCTCAACTTCCGAGTCTTCCGCAGTAACGATAATAGCATGGTCGCTCAGTTGAACTTCTCCATACTGGGAACAAAACGCTCCGAAACACCCGCCGGCGCATTCACCATGATGAATGTCACTAACACCTCCGATCTCACCTACAACTCCACCTGGGGCTCTGGGCTAAATGAGACAGCCAATACCACCCAGACCTTTAACCACGGCTATGGATACGGACCGACGGGGTCATACGATCTGACCATTCTCTACAGAATCGAATACAAAACCCACATCACAGGAACATTTTACGCAAAACTCTACGTCAACTCCACCAACTATACCTATGTCTCCGCGCCATCCTCACCATTCACCGTAAATCCCCCCCTACCACCAGGAGGCGGAGGCGGAGGTGGAGACAGATCATCCAATGAAGCACCAGTCGCAGACGCCGGCGGACCCTACATAGGATATGTGAATACCCCCATCACCTTCAGCGGTTCGAAAAGCACTGATGATACCGAAGTCACCGGGTATCGCTGGGATTGGACCAACGATGGAACCTACGACACCGACTGGTCCACCGTAGCTATCACTACCCATACGTACCTAAGCAAGGGGATATACACCCTACGACTACAAGTGAAAGATAATGAAAACCTCACTGATTTCAGCAGCACCACCGTCAACATCACCACAACCACAAACGACACCAAAGCACCGGTCGCTGACGCGGCAGGCCCCTACAATAGTCTCACCTATCAAAACATCCATTTTGATGGCTCTAATAGCCATGGAAACAACGCCAGTATCACCTCGTACCTCTGGTCATTCGGTGATGGAACCTATGGGTATAATGTCACATCAACCCATGCATATGAAACCGCAGGAACCTTCACTGTTAACCTGACAGTCACGGATTCAAACAATCTCATCGCGATAGACATAACGACAGCGACGATTGAATTAGATGCAAACCGAAATAACATTTCTGATGAGTTGGATGAAGCAATAGGAGTTAACATCACCCAAGCAGATCTTCACGCTCTTACGATTGACGGTACGTTGTGTTACCTTTTTGACACAAATCATGATGGCATCTTTGATTATTTTTATAATTCGGTAACAAAAATAAAAACCGTTCTCGGGCAGCAACAGGGGAAATATTTAATTGATGTCAATGGTGATGGGAAATGGGAGTATATCTACGACCCAGCCTACGATATGGTATCTCCGTTTAATAACGAAAACACAAGCATTGAAATTCCTTGGATGTATGTCGGCCTCATCGTTTTCATTGTAGCAATTATTGTAGTAATCGTCTTATTTTACCTTCGAAAAAATTGTTATTTATAAACAAAAAAATTAGATGAAAAAAAACACTTCTTCTTTTTCCTGAAAGATTCACTATTATCTTCTTTAAAAACTTCTTTCGTGAACAAAGCAAAAAGGGCTTAATCCAAAGCCACTGAAATTTAACCACAAGAAAATCAATATCTGTAAAACCAGTCAAAAACCGCATCGGTTTCTGTATTCCTTTTTACGGTTATTGGTTACTTTTTATGTAAATTTGCCATCCGGATAGAATCATATCCGAAAACAGGGGTGCAATCCATTCTTTTTTTAAGCGTACCAGCGAGGGTAAGTCGAAGGGTTTCACCAAAGTGTTTGCAGAGTTTTAAGACATGGATGACTTGTTCACATCGGAACTTCAATGTAAGATCCAGGTAACCATCTCCCCCTGCAGAATGACTACCGGGCGTTGCCACATCCCGATAACTCCAACAGAGAGGTTTCACCACGTTTTTTCCTCCGTTGAGAGCAAGTGTCAGAGTCTTTGGATCAATGCTATGTACATCAAATGTGTTCGTCCCACAAATAACGACTCGTAAATACCCATGGTCTCGGGGGTTGATCTGATTTGGCCAATGACTAGGTTTGATGTCAACAAAAATCCATTGAGGAGGTCTTGGTAACACGGTAAAGGGTGTTGTTTCCTCAGAAGTATAGGTATATTTTTGGGTTTTCACTAAGAGTTTCGCATAATAGGTCCCTGGTTTACAGGTCTTATACGTGATATTGTACACAATGACGAGATCAGGGTTCCCGTACCCGTAGCCATAACCAAACCCATGATGGAACCTGGTCACGTTATATCCTGTCTGCTCATCGTATCCATAATAGTCGCCTCTGCACTGACGCGGGAGAGCAGACGTGTCAGTCACATTCACAACGGTGAATGCTCCCGGGGGGTTCTCAGACATCTCCTTCCCCATGATGGTAAAGCGTACCCATGCGACCTGATGATCAGTCGTACTATTGAAAATTACAAAGGTAAGAAAATTCACTGGGATCGCCTCAGCAGCACGTATCGTCAGTTTGACGTTCTGAAAGGACATCGTCGTCCCCGCGTTGACAGAAAAATCACTTGGGAACCCGCCCGATACCTTCACCGCAGTACCCGAGGGAAGTAAGACCAAAAAGACAAGG
>CAZGIV010000153.1:0-5885 GCA_964526175.1 uncultured Thermoplasmatales archaeon
ACCGATGGGAAAACCGCAGCAATCTCCAAAAACTACATGACCTAGGAACAAATCTCAAAGAAGTCATATCGATTCTAAATGAGTCACTTGTGAATGTCACCTCAGCGGACTTCGCGGCAATTTTGAACGCAATGCAATCATCATCATTTATTTACGATTCAGCACAACACCCTGCCTCCGTCTCAATTCCTGCAAAAATATCAGAAGAAGACATCCGTATTTATTATCTTCACACCGATGAAACAATGGATGAAAAACGATCTGAAACAGGGAATCAATCAGGAAGTATAAAAATAACCTCAACACCAACGTTATGGATCTCTCCAGCATTTGAGCGAAATAAAATACTCAAAGTCGGAAACACAGTCGTCGATTTATATCTTGACCATCGGGATTTATTCCGGATTATTAATGTATTACGGGGTAAAATCACAATCACCGCGACCATCTATGATGATAATACGACGATTGCCACATCAGAAAAAAAACTGGACAGAACCCGTATTCTTAATTTACTATTAAAACCAACGACACCGATTACGTTTACATTCAATGGATCAGATACGGAAATCAGCTATGACCATAGTATACGCCTTGGAGTATCGTTAAAGAATGGCACAAAACTGGGGTTAAGAACCGTAAAATTACTCTATGATTCTATCCAGTTTCCCTCAGCACTTAAAATTGAGGTAGAAGAAACACAAAACATCAAAATCGCTGACGTCACAAGCACACCGGTAAACAGTAAAATCATACCTGGAGGAACCGCCGAATATACTCTCAACGTTACAAGTAAAAATGCAGATACCCTCCATATCGAGACCATTCAACGAGAAACGGTAGGCGACTGGGAAATCATCGTTCCTGAATCAACGACAGTTTCATCAAATAGCATCACCACTCTTCAGGTAGGTATCAAATCGAAAAATAATTATAAGGAAGCATACGATAACAGCATTGACCTTATTATTATAGTAAGGGGAAACACAGGAATCGCTCGATTTGGAGTCACTGCTGAAGTATCTGTTGACGCTATTGAATATAAAGTTGAGATACTTGGGTACTCAAACAACATCAACATCAGCAAAGGAGAAAACCGCACTTTCTATTTCGTTATTAAAAATAATAATACTGGGGCCATCGATGATGTCGATAGTTATACAATTACCGCGTCTTCGAAAAACAATTGGCCACTGATCCCACGAGACACCATTAAAAATCTCGGGATCGGAGAAAGCACCAACGCGAACGACGCCAGAGTCTTTATACAAGTACCAAAAGACACGACTCTTGACTCCGATATTATTACGATTGTCGTCGCTTCAGATGGCGACCCAAGTGCTACCGCAACAATTAATGTCACGGTCCATGTCATGGCAGGAGACCTCCTGGAAAGTTTCTACAACATGTTTGATGATGCAGCAGAAACACTCGGTCTGAATGAGATATTTGGGTCTGATGGCGCATTCGTATTAATGATTATTATCGTGGTAATCATTTTATTCATCTTCATCATTCTTTCCTTAGTGCTTACCACAAAACCTGTTCACATCATCTGCAATGACCGGATCAAAGAAATAGAATCAACAGAAAAAGCAATCTTTGAATTGAATCTTAAAAACCCAACTAAAAAAACACAATCCTATGAAATCGAAATGCAACAAACCGCACCTTCAAAAAAATGGATCATTACCACTGACCCTCAAACGATCACAATTGATGGGAGATTAACAAAAACAGCCCAGATCGTCGTCACACCAACAGAAACGACAAAATCAAAGGATTGGACACAAATAACAGTCAATGTGAAAAAAACAGGGAAAAAGAAAACAGAATCCATCGCACTTCTGACCATGATCAAAGAAGGAAAAACACTCCTTCAATTACAAAACATCTCTCATTGGCCAACCACATTCAACCCCCGAGAGAAGGTTATTACCTCCTTTAGTTTATCGAATAATGGGACAGTCACCGCGCGAAACGTAAAAGTCTTTTTCTACTTGAATGGAAAACAAAAAAATATGGTTGAACTCACAATTCCTGCAGGAAATATTGCAGATATCCAGATACCCTGGATAGCGGAAAAAGGTAAAAACCAGCTTCGAATACGAGTGAAAGAGTAGTAGTAAACCTTATAATGGGAGAATAATTCGGTATTGGAAAAAGGGTGTCTCTTGTGATTGATAAAGAATCAACAAAGAAGGAAGACCTCGAGCAACTTAAAAATGCAGAGAAGAAATATCAGAGTCTCATTGAGAAACGCAACGAGCTTAACCAAGTGGCAAAGCAATTCCGCGAAGAACGAGACATGCTAAACGAAAAACGCAAAGAACTTAAAAACGACATGGAGAAAGTCAAAAAAGAACGAGAAAAACTAGTCACAAAGATGAAGGAACACAAAGAGAAAAGAAATCAATATCAACAGAAGGCAAAAGAGCTCATTGATACGAAACGAAAGAAAAAAGGAGACGTTATTAAAAATCTCCCGCTCCGTGTTGAAGAAATCAAAGCAGATATTCAAATGATGGAATATGAACAAGAAACCACTATTATAGACACCAGAAAAGAAAATAAACTGATTGATCGGATAAAACAAAAACGAAAAGAATACAATGAAGTAAAAAAACAAATGGAGAAACAACAACTCATCGAAGTTGATCTTACCGATACAGATAAGAGTATTACTGAATTATTCAAGAAAGCAGATGCAGAACACGAAAAAGTCCAAAAATATTACGATGAAAGCCAACAGAAACACGAAGAATACAAAAAACTTGTAAACGAAATCGCAACGCTTATCGGCGAGGCAAATAAAAAACATAAAAAATACATTGAGATACGAGAAGAAGCACAGGGCAACCATGAAAAAGCCTTAGAGATGCGGTCAAAAATTGTCTCAGTAAAAAAAGAACGGATGCAACTATTTCAGGAAAACAGAGAAATCCTCCGCAACCAGAACCTAAAAGCCCGCAAAGAATTAATGGATAACGACAAACTTGATAAAGTAGCAGAACAATCAGTCGAGGCATTAAAAGGCGGAAAAAAAATCACGCTTTCAGGGTAACGGAAGTATTACGTCAATTGTCGAACATCAATCGGCACTTTTAAGTAGTCTTTTTTGTTTTGCCCCATGTTGGGTTCACCATGGAGCAAATAGGCATCGTTAGTTATGGAAGCCATATCCCTCGCTACCGGATCAAAGCAGAAGTAATCGCAGCGGTCTGGGGAAAAGACGGAAAAGCTATCAGCCGAGGACTTGGAATAATCGAAAAATCAGTTCCCTCAATCGATCAAGATACCGCAACCATTAGTGTAGAATCAATACGTGCCGCCCTCAAACGTTGCACCGTAAACCCCACAGAAATCGGTGCTATTTACGTCGGAAGTGAATCACACCCCTACGCCGTGAAACCAACAGGAACCATCGTAGGAGAAGCAATTGGTGCCACACCAGACCTTATGGTCGCTGACTACGAGTTTGCCTGTAAAGCAGGAACCGCTGCCATACAGACCTGTTTTGGATTTGTAAAAGCAGGAATGATTGATTACGGAGTAGCTATCGGTGCAGACACATCGCAAGCTGCACCCGGAGATGCCTTAGAATATTCCGCATCAGCAGGTGGTGCTGCATTTATCATCGGAAAAAACAATGTGATTGCTACGATAAATCATACCCTTTCCTACACGACCGATACCCCTGATTTCTGGCGACGAGCTGAGATGAAATATCCATCGCATGGAGGACGATTCACAGGAGAACCAGCCTATTTTAAACATATCATGAACTGCGCAACAAACCTTATGCAAAAAGCAGGAACAAAACCACAAGATTATACATATGCGGTTTTTCATCAACCAAACGGAAAATTCCCAGTCAACGTCGCAAAGAAACTTGGATTTTCCATGGACCAAATAAAACAAGGACTCCTAGTCCCCTATATTGGCAATACCTATTCTGGTGCATCAATGATCGGACTAGCATCTGTTTTAGATGTCGCAAAACCAGGTGACCGGGTTTTCGTGACCAGTTATGGGTCAGGGGCAGGAAGCGATGGTTTTGATATAACAGTTACCGATCACATAACAAAACTCGCTCGACAAAACGCACCGACGGTCGCACAACTCGTCGCTGATAAAGAATACGTTGATTATGGACAATATACAAAAATGACAAACCTATTGTTTTGGGAGTGAAATGACATGAGAGATGTTGCTGTTATTGGAGTAGGATTAACGAAATTTGGTGAACTATGGGATCAGTCATTTCGACAGCTTATCGCAGAAGCAGGATCAAAAGCAATCCTTGATGCAAAGATAGAAGGAAAAGACATCGATGCTCTTTATGTTGGATCCATGAGCTCTGGTCGATTCGTAGATCAAGAACATATTGGTGCACTCGTCGCTGAAGTTTCAGGCTTTTCACAGCTTCATATCCCAGCAACCCGTGTTGAAGCAGCCTGCGCCTCCGGAGGCGTTGCAGTCCGTGAAGGATATCTCTCTATCGCCTCAGGCGTAAATGATATCGTGGTTGTGGGTGGTATAGAAAAGATGAATGATGTTGGTGGTTCCGCCGCAACAGAAATCCTTGCTTGTGCATCAGATCAGGAATGGGAAGCATTTTTTGGTGTAACTTTCCCTGGCATCTATGCCATGATCGCCACAAGACATATGCATGAATACGGAACGACTAAAGAACAACTTGCGCAAGTCGCGGTAAAAAACCATGCGAATGGTGTATTTAACCCCTATGCTCAATATCAATCTCCTGTTTCACTTGAATCGGTTAT
This sequence comes from uncultured Thermoplasmatales archaeon, assembly GCA_964526175.1. Classification (GTDB taxonomy): domain Archaea; phylum Thermoplasmatota; class E2; order DHVEG-1; family DHVEG-1; genus SM1-50. The sequence goes on from CAZGIV010000153.1 coordinate 4,788, forward strand.
AAGAGCAACAACAGTTGCTTATCCCCTAGGACTTATGGATTGCTCCCCGGTCAGTGATGGCGCAGCATCCATAGTTCTCTGCGCTGCTGATACAGCAAAGAAATACACGGACAAACCAATTAAAATTATCGGCTCAGGACAAGCCTCGGATACACTTGCCCTCCATGGGCGTCGTGATATTTGCACGCTGGACTCAACAGTATATGCTGCAAAAATGGCATACAAACAAGCAAACCTCACCCCAAAGAACATTGACTTTGCGGAGGTTCATGATTGTTTTACTATCGCTGAAATCTGCGCAATCGAAGACCTTGGGTTCGTCAAGAAAGGAGAAGGCGGCAAAGCGATTGAGAATAAAATAACCACCCTTGATGGTTCTTTACCAATAAACACCAGCGGAGGGCTTAAAGCAAAGGGACACCCTGTTGGAGCAACCGGCGTTGCACAGATCGTAGAACTCACCATGCAATTACGAGGTGAAGCGGGAAAACGACAGGTAAAAGACGCAAAAAAAGGACTTGCTCATAATGTGGGTGGTTCCGGAGCAACCTGTGTCGTTCATATCATGGAGGCGATGTAACAATGAAAGAAGGTGTCGCACGTTTCTGGAGAGAAATTCCGCAGCGATATAATTTCATCGGAAACAAATGTGAAACATGCCAGACGGTGTATTTCCCACCTCGAGAATCCTGCCCGACCTGCCGTCGAAAAAGTATTGGAAAAATGACGGAAATAAAACTGAAAGGAAAAGGAGAAGTCGTGACATATACGATTATCCATGTGGGCCCTGAGGATTTCGAAGAACAAACACCCTATCCAATTGCGATCATCAAACTCGAAGAAGGCCCTCAGATAACTGCTCAGATAGTCGACTGTGGTTTAGACGAAATAAAAATCGGTATGAAAGTCGAAAGCACCTTTAGGAAGATCCAACAAGACGGACACACCGGAGCTATTTATTACGGATACAAGTTTAAAAAACTACGTCAATAATATTAATCCTAAATTCTTACTCTTTCTTTTTTTATCCTTGTATAAAAAACTTGTAAGAAGGTACATTACTTTTTATAAAAAAGAAAAAAAATAAAAAAAAAGAGA
>CAZGIV010000154.1:0-5838 GCA_964526175.1 uncultured Thermoplasmatales archaeon
AGTCCTACAAGTAATATTGCAGTAATAATACCTGCCACTGCATTATCCGAACACCATCTCTGGTTCATTCTCATTTCAATTCTCCTTATATATGCCTGCATCTCGCATCAGCACTAACAGGCGCAGACTCGATGTCGCCACCACAATGCCCAACGTCTTTCCCTATACTGTAAAACTCGTAATATCCCAACCCTTTGGGGAAGTTAAAGCTCCAACTCCATGGACTATTTAAGTCAGGGTTAGTATCACCTGTATAAATAATCCAGTTATATCCTACTCTGCCACCTATATATGTTTCTTCAACTCCAGCTGAGCTATAAGATGGTTCTATTGCAATACATTTTCTAACAAAAACATCATCAAAAGAAGCTGTTTCTCCCATGCTTCCTCCATTAAGAGCAAGGTAACCTGAACGACCACTTTTTGTCCATGAATTAAAAGCACCTGGTGTCCCACCAACGTTCCAGACTCTTCCTTTGACATTTGTTCCGTCATGATAGATTTCAAACCAATACCATGTTCCAAAAGACCATGCACTTCGAGTATATGATGCTCCCCAGGCTACCTGGTCATCTAAGAATTGTTCTGTCGTCTTGGTAACGAAATTATGAAACAAATAGTTGTACCCTTCACCATTAGAAGCACTAGTTTTTATGCTTAGACCGGCTCTTCCATCGGTACTTGTTCCAACATCTGGTCTCACTTTTGCTCTAATTGCATAATAATTGGATTGGGGGGCTGATGTTGCAATACATTTCTTAGGGTCGGCAGCTCCTGTGGATGTCTGTCTCAGTATCCCGCCGGTTTCGCTCCAAGTGCCTTGGTATATAGTCCATTTGCTTGCATCAATAGAATTATCGTCAAAGTTATCAAAGAAATTAAAGGTGTTAGTCCCATTACTAGCATTTGAAGCAGATGGATTGCCGTAATAGCAATAAATGCTGGTACTGCTATTCAAACTGTCTTTTACTTCTACCCATACCTTTGCAAGTCTGTTTGGAGCAGTCCCGGAAACATCGTCTACCCAGAAATCAAGCGAGGTTGTACCACTTTTATTCGTAAATCTTAAGTCTCCACCTATATTTTTCCCACCAGGAAAGTTTGATGAGTGTCCACCCAAATTAAAATTCGCCCCTGCTACACCAGATATTTCTCCTATATTCAAAAGTATTTGATAGTTAGTTCCAGCTCCAGCTTGACCAGTTATGTTAATCTTCTTTCTATAAATCCAATGAACATCATACCAGTTCCCACTAGTACCCCCACCGTCCCAACTGCTGTTATCATCACTCCAACGATAATACAAGGTAACGTTATCTAAATCAGAATTACCAACGGCAGTGATCGTTAACGGATTAACAGATATGACATAGGGACTGATCATATTCACCGATGTATTTATCACGGGGCATATTCCGGTTTCAAATACGTATGACCTATTAGTCCAGTGATGTCCATCATAGGCTTTAACCGTCCAGGTGTAGGTGCTGGAGTTTGCAAGTCCGGTAATAGTGCATGTTTTGGTTCCGTTGCTAGCTGCTGTCCCGTTGTTACTTCCGATGGCTGGTGATGTCACGATACTCCAGTTAAAGGGATCTCCTTCAAGGTCCTGAATCGTGATACTTAACAAAGTCGTTGTAACTGATATCCCGGTCGATCCGTTTGTTGGATAAGGGATTGTAACAGTTGGGGGATTGTTGGTGATTGTAAAGGTTGTAAATGATTTCTGTTCACCTTGAATAATGGTTGAATTGTACAATAGTTGAGCCTTAAAATAATACAGCTTCGCAGGAGATAGACTGCTGATAACAATACTATATGAGCCCGATCCAGACTTTGAACTCCAAGAGGTATTTATCCACTCTCCGTCACTTGGGCGATAGGTGAACCTTACTGATCCATATTGTGTTTGTAAATCATAGTGCATTGGTAAATTCGCTGAATTCATGGTAATATCAATAGCATCAAATGTTGTAATAGTGATTGAGTCAACTATTTGGACTGTCGTTGATAGTATAAACGAATTACTTGATGGGTCAATGATCATCACCTGAATTTGATTCTCTAATAAATCGGAGTTAGTATAGACTATTTCTTCTCCTACACTCCATTTTCCATCTTCTTTGGATTTCTCATCTAAATAATCTCCTACTACTATGTATTTTGTTTCCATTCTGTTGGAAAAACCAATCTTTGTATCCAGACCCAATACATCTCCACCTCGGTGAGTAAGAATGATGTTGTCGTCATTAACCTGACAGACAATATCGACTAACGGTGCTGGATTAAATGGTAATAAATTATACACAGAGATAGCAACGACTGAGAACAATCCAACCACTATCATTAATAAAAGAATAGTACCCATTACTTCAGATACTGCAGAATTTAATCTAATTAACCTAGGCGATCCCATCCAACCTCTGAAAATTGCATATCTTACAGTTCAATATTTTTTTATAGTTCTCTTTTCATCGTCTTGTTCTTTAGATAATATTTGTAATGCTAAAGAATTACATAAGTAACGTATCATTTACTTGTATAAAATACTAACGTAAAAAAATCACCGATACTTTTTATCGAACCCTTAGGAGAGTACCGGACTTTAGGATTAAAGTATGACTCCGCTTCTTGGTTTTAACTGTATTAGTCACATATAATCGATTAATTTTTCATTTTCTTCTAATATGGTCTCTTCTTTCGCATATTTCTCAAGAAGGAATAATTATATTTCACCTTCATTCATCTCGTGTTTTTTTAATCTCATCAGTATCGATATCAGTTATTTCATATCATCTTTTCAATAAATTGATAGCACAATTAATTACTTGGCGTTATCAGGTCTAATTTATTATTATTTAATACATTAGGGTCAAGAGTAAATGTGCTGATGATTTCAGTTTTAAGTGTAATGGATTGAAAAAGTAATCTAAAGATTAGACTAATGCGTTCTGTGAACATTTGCCAGGTGTCTATTTTACTTACCCAGCCACGTCCTTTTTCAAATGGTGGGGCTATCTGACCTGGTTGCGGCCATACAATACTATGATTTAGCCACGCGATATCTGGGCCACTTCCCACTGCGAAAGCATCAAATTCATCCTGTCCAGAATTCATATGAAGTGTGGTGTTTAGATATGCTAAAGCTTCCTCGGTAGCTGTTTTCCCTATAGATTCATCGGTACGTTGTCCCTTATATGTACCTGAGATCCAATTACAATTTGCTAAACCATCTGTGACCATAAGAGCTATTTGCCTCCTATCACTACGAAAGTTCTTAGAATTATGCAATTGATCCGCCGCAAGTCTAATTCCGCATGCCATTGGCGTATTACCCTTTGATTGAATTAAATTTGTAATTTTATTAGAAATTGTGAGATAATAACCAGATGTACCTATGTCATTATTGATGATTGTTGGTGGGATGACGATCTCTGCACCCCAATAATTATAACCTTGAGGTACACCAAATTGAATGACGGTAAGTTCCACTGATTTATCATGGGGAAAAACGCTATCATTTTCCAATGCTTTGGATAGTCCTGTTCGCATCAGATTCCAGTCGCTTGACGCAATGCTTCCAGAACCATCCATAATCATGGCAAACTGGGTAAATTCTCTGAAACCTTCACCAATGACTTGTAGTCTGATATTAAGAGTTACAGGCTTATCCCCAATTAATCGATCAATAAACCAAATGCCAGTGGTATTATCATAGGTGCCAATTTCAGGGCTGCTGCTTATATATAATAACCCTTGTGGGATGAGTTGTCTTACTTGTATATTAGCTGATCCATTGATATCCCCCCCATAACATGTTAATGCAAGGGTGACATTAATATAATCATATTTATGCGGGTTGGAATTGCTCACTGCCGATGCAATTCCAAGATCAACAACTGGATGTAACTCGACAGACCCTAAAAACTGAATCGAATTACTATCTTTATCAACGGCTATTACATCAATTGTGCTATATTTATCTAAATTATTAAGGTCATACGAAAAAGGGAAAATCATTTTTTCCCCAAGGTTCCATAAACCATTGTGATTCTCATCTATTAATATATCGCCAACTGTGTAATTGTATTTTTTTCCTCCAATTTCAAGTGAAATACTCGTATTTGAATCTAAAGGGTCTCCACCTTGATGCTCCAAAATAAAATTTGTTTGCTCTATTCTGCCTACAAGCTTTACAAATGTTTGTTTATAGGGGCCTTTATCTGTAGAAATCTGGTAAAATACTAATGTCATCACAGAAGTAACTATTGCAAGTAGGATGATTGTTCCAACGAGCTCGGAAACAGCCGTATGTATCCTCTTTTTCTCCATTATTTACCCATCTCCTTCTATAACATTTATTTTTTCTGAAGTGTGATTTTTTTTTTATAGGATTTATGTAAATTCTATTCTATAATTCTCTAAATTTCGTTAGGTCGCAGATATACTCATTCTATCAATCCAAAAGCTAAATCAATAGAGATTTTTATTTCTCTAATAAGAATATTATACTCTCTTCCGGTTTCAGTAAAATCCACTATTATGCCGTTGACTGTCTCAATAATTGTATGATTTATACCTGAATACAATAATGACGCATTAAACACTTGATACCATGCATTAGAGTAGTCCGTCTGAATAGTGATATTTGTCACATTGTGAATCACAGTATATTGTTTGTTATTCTGAATTATTTGAGAGTATATGGGAAATGTACCACGCCCGCTAGCAAAATTATTCGAACCGGTTCCTGCGGTAGTGTTAATAAAAGTTATTGAAAGATTTTCCCCATACTGTGTCGCCAGTATCGACGGTCTTGCTAATAGAACACTTTCTTCTGCTTGATCCAATATCAACGTCCCTGCTTCATAAATATAGGATTGATCAACAAAATTTGTATTATGGGATGTAAACTTAATGGAATCGGTAGTATACGATGAATAAAAACCGGTTTGGTTCGCTATTGAAAGTATGCAACTTTTCGATGGAATCGATAATTCATCAAATGATTGATGTACCCCAAGAAAAGGTATTTCTATCGTACCCATCGTTACTAGAGAACCTATTGCGCTGCTGCCATTGGTAATCGATTGAATATCAAGTGCATATTTTAGTTGAGCAAATTGATTTGATACTTGGTTCATATGCTGGAACTCTGCCTGTTTCATCCACTGTGGAACATACACGGTATTTACTACTGCCACCACCCCTATAATCAACGAAATAATGAGAACTACGGTAAATATGCCTACTACGGCATTATCTGATTTTTTAAATTTTTTAATTTGCATTTCTGTTTTAGTCATTATTGTTTTACCTTTTTTCCGCATTTTAAACTCCTTTTTGTAAGATTATATATTTGAGTAGACCTAGTTTTTTTCATCTCTCAATTCCTGTTTTTAGTAGGATTTTATTATTTCTTTTACTACGTGTAGGTTACATCCACTTGAACCCAGTCATGCGATGTTGTTTTAGAGGGTGAAGATGTTGCTTGGAACACAAGTTTTAGGGAGTTAACTTTAGCAGCTGTGTTGATGAGGCCTGAGAGATATTTGATTACGAGGGCATCTCCAGATTCTAATGTTAAAGGATAATAGGTCCAGGTAGAGCCGTTCCAAACCCCAAGTCTAGCTCCATCGACCTGGACGCCAAATCTAGCCCATTCGAAGTTGAGGGTAACATTTAACACTGTTGCACCAGTAGAAATATCTGGGAAGTTGAACTCTATACGTTTACCAAACGTACTGCCCCATGAGCCAAAGCTCGTGTAGCGGTTATCATCACTAAAATTCAAAGAAGCGAGTTCAAGTGCAGTTAGTTGGTGATTAGATCCGCTTG
>CAZGIV010000155.1:0-5799 GCA_964526175.1 uncultured Thermoplasmatales archaeon
AATCATTAAAAAACTGTGGTATCAAAGGAAAAATCGTTGTTGAAACACCAGTATCAGGTACATTATCAGTCTGGGTCCAGAGTGTCTGAACGGTGGTCAATGAAAAAGTAGGTGGAAGTGAATCAGTACCTTGCATATTCACTGTAAGGCCTGAAAAATCATCAAGATTAATGCCATATTTTTGAAGGACGCGCGAGACAAACTTCCCGATTAATGGTTTCGATTGGAGTCGTTCGATACGATCAAATAAAAAACTGGTGTTTACCACGATACGTCCACCTGGCCGGTGGAGCACCGGAGTTTGATAGTATCGAACTCCTGCAGAGAAATTAGTTAATTTCGCGGGGAGCACAAACGATCCAAACTGAATTGGAATACCATAGCTGCTGAGTTCCTGCTGTGAGACAATGACATTAATTCTATTTCTTTCAGAGTCAAAGGTAACATTTCCTGTACGAAGGTGAATGGGAAAAAACATTTCTTGGCCAGGAGGACTGATCCAGAGATATGCTGTCTTTTTATACGATGTCAGTTCGTGGTTTCTGCTTTTTTGTATAAGTTGTTGCAGATTGCCTAACAATCCCTTTCCAATTTCCCATCGAGGAACTGTTGGCTCAATCCGCGCAGCAATCTGATACCCTATAGTAAATCCTGGCGGGAGTAACGAGTTTTCAAACCCCAGATACCATTCCATAGTATTTGTTCGAGAAAACGGTGGTTTCACCGCTGATTGCATATCCAAAAGAGAATAGACTTCAAATGAAAAGGTAATATTTTTTTCATCTTTTAAGATGTAACAATTTTTAATATCTGCGCTTTCCGCCGCCTTTCCTTTCAAGTGTAAAAATGATCTATAATAATCAACTGGTTCATCGGGGTCATCGGTTTTGAAGAGAGTCATTTCACCAGAAGAAGGTTCATTGAGAAGGTCATCTATTGCAATCTTGAGTTGTTCATCGCTACAATTTTCCAATGTTTTATTAAACTCCATTTGACAGACCGTATCAATAAAGGTGATGATGGATATCGTCCCACTTACTTCAGGCATTTTTACTAGTTCTTTTTGAAGATTATATTGATCCCGTAGTGCCTGAGTACTAATCGTACTTTCTGTTTGTTCTTTTTGAATAAATAGTATCATTGTTTGCGTATCCATCCCAAAATATTCAGTGATACGATTGTTTGCTCTAACCTGTTCGTTGTCTGGGGCGAAATCCTCAAAATTTGTTTTAAAAGCCAAGGAAGGAATACATAGAGAAAAACCAATTGTTATAAGGACGATGATAAGGACCACGTGCCATGGTCTTTTTTCAATGATTCTTCCAAGTTGGTCCAACATGTCCTTTGCTCATCCTATTTGTGGTTAAAATATTCAATGCTCTCTGCAATTCGTTGTAGTATTTTACCCTTGAATCAATCGCATCTTTATATTATCATTTAAATATATTAATATTGTTATCAGTATGAATTTCGTAATGCGACTTTATTTTTTTAGAAGCCAAACCAAAGAAAACCTGAATTTATAACGAAAAAAATAAAGTTCTCAACCGCTAACTCCGTGTATCAAACCCCGCATCTTTTACAAGAGAAGGAATAATCTGCTCCCAAAACAAAGCAGTGATATGAATACCATGAACCCCCTGAAGGACCTTTAATTCACGTATGGTTTCCAATGCAATGACATATCCCTCCTTTGCAGGATCGGAAGCATTTTTGATCCTTTGATATACTGTTTCAGGAACATCGGTCCCAGGAACATGAAATTTCATCCTCTCGGCCATTTTCACAGATTTCAAAGGAGTGACACCAGCAAGGATATGAACTTTTTTATCAAGGCCTTGCGACCGAACGTCGTCCATCCATTTTGAAAATTTCTCTAAATTATACACACTCTGTGTCTGAATGAATTCTGCTCCCGCATCGATCTTTTTCCGTAAACGATCAACCTGAATCTCAAACGGATCTGCATACGGATTTGCCGCAGCACCAAGAAACACACAGGGCCGTTCAGCAAGTAACAGATCACCACTCTGAAAGACCCCTACATCTCTCATATTTTTTATGATTTGAAGAAGTTGAATCGAATCTATATCAAAAACCCCTTTTGCAGCTGGATGATTCCCAAATGACTGATGGTCACCTGTCAGACAAAGAATGTTTCGAAGGCCAAGTGCAGCGGCACCAAGCACATCGCTCTGCAGACCGATGCGATTTCTATCGCGACACGTCATCTGCATGATGGGTTCCATGTTCATGTGATGGAGAATCAGAGATCCAGCAAAACTTGACATCCGCACAACAGCAGTTTGATTATCCGTGATGTTAAATGCATCTGCACAACCCTTTAACATCATTGCTTTATCGCGTATCTTATTCGCATCTGAACCTTTCGGTGGTCCAATTTCAGCGGTGATGACAAAATGTCCTTCAGATAGTACTTTTTCCAAGTTACTTCGATAGCTCACTTTAAATTCTCCATTTAGTCTCTGATGCTTTTGACCAATCCTTAGGTTTTTGAATAGCGAGTAATACATCTAATTTACCTTTCTTTTTCAATTTTTGGATGACACAATCCCAGACACATTCCATCTCTTTATTAATCTCACAGTTACCATTGGAAGACCCACCGCAGGGACCATTAAGCATAGACTTTGGACAACGGGTTATAGGACAAAAACCTTCAAAATTATCCAAGAGACAATCCCCACAAAGCATGCACCGTTTGTCAAATTCATTCGCCCTAGAAATCTCCCCTAGAAATAACGTATCAGTTCCTGCAATTATCTCCTTTTCAGATAATAGATCAGCAATTGTTTGTATACCATTCCCACATGCAAGAACAAGAACCTTTTCTGTTTTACTCAGTTCCGTTGTATATTCTTTAAGCATCCGTTTATCATTTAACAAATGACATGCAGGTTCAAGTACCACCCAACCAGACACGGGGATTTGTTTCTTTACAAGAGCTTCTTTTAACGCTAAAACTTCATCTTTACCACCCGTATGACAGAGAGTAGCGCATTCATTGCATCCTATAAGAAAAACTGGTTTAGAGTCTATAGAGCGAAGAAGTTCGATGATATCTTTTTGTTTTGTAATTATCATTAAGGTTCAAAATAGACGACCATATTAATAAGAATATGCTTTGCAATTTTTTTTTTATAGGAATTATTCAATTCATAAAACCAGAGAAAAAATTATTGTCGTATCCCGAAATTACGTCCTTCTAGAAAAAACCTATAAAAACATTATTAAATCTTAGTAGGTTTACATAAAATTAGACATACATGGAAAAAACTGTTATACAATTTATCCTTGAAAATATTATGTTGTTTCTACCAGTAGGCATCACTGGTATCGTTGTTACCGTTATTCTCTTTTTTATTTCAAAACGAGAGAACATCCATGAATCCGAAGACCTGAAATCTGACTTTATAACTCTCTTTAATATTCGGCTCAATATCTATGTTTTAGTGTATCTATTTATATGGATCATAATAATCATCATTGGATTATCCTCAAACTTTATTATTCCAACTATAATCGGTGGAATAATAGCAGCTATCCCTCTAATTTTAATGACGTTAATCGAATTACGTACTAAAAATTCGAAGGTGTTATAAATACATGTTTTTTATTGAGATTAACCAAAACTTTGGAGAACACACCAGACTCCTCGCTCCATTTATTGGAATCATTACCATTGTATGGCTATTTTTTATCTACTATTCCCATAAAAAATATGGAACAAAAAAGACAATCATATATTTTTTACCGATAATTATTGCGACGCTTTTCATTGAATCAGCAGGAGTTGCAAGCGGGAGATACTATTATTCAGGATATATCATTTATCTCTCGGTTGTTGGTGGAGCTGTTCCGTTAATCATTATATTAGCATGGAGCGTCAATTTGTTTTTGTGTATGAATATGGGAAAACATTTTATTTCAAAGATTTATCAAAAACGAAATTATTTACAAATTATTTTTATCTCAATAACAGCAGGTTTATTTGGTGTTTGTCTTGATTTGTTAGAAGATCCTATCGCCCATTATAATAGTTGGTGGATATGGGAAGCATCTCTTAATGGTATCAAATTTTTCGAAGTCCCAATTCTAAATTTTATTGGCTGGTTTGTTCTAATCTTTTTTATGTCAATTGCGACATTACTCATCGAACGATCGAGATTTTCAGAGAATAGAAAGGTTCTTCTCTCAATTACGTCAATATCGATTACGGGGACTATTATCTTCGTTATCCATGGCTTAATCGTAAGACTTTTTGAATTCACGGGTCTTTCTTAAAAAAGTTTCTTTAATTTTTTCCCACTAGTAAACCATTAAAGTAATAAAGTAAATCTCCATTATTGGAAGTCATGGGTTTAGGGACATTGACAATTGCCTGGATAAAAATGATTCGCCCTCCGATATTATTTCTCTGTTGTTTTGGGGCGGTTGTTAGTGCTTTAAACTGTGCGTTGTTTATGGGGGTGAACCTATCATATTACCAACTTCTATTTTTGATACTTACTCCTGCATTTCTTTCTACAGGTACGATGTTTCATAATGATATTACCGATTTAGAATCAGATAAAATCAACCGACCAAAAAAACCGGTCCCTTCTGGATTGCTAAAAGAAAAAACAGTGTATTACACGGGATTAGCATTGATGATAGCATCAATTTTTTTGGCAGCCCTTGTCAATTACAAGGACACTGGGGCAATCAACTGGGAATGTGGTGTTTTCACCTTCGTTTTAGTTATCATTGGTTTATATTATAATTACTACGGAAAACACCACGGACTTGTTGGGCATATGGCCGTCGCATTTGGTGTTGGGGCAATACCGTATTGGGGCGGTCTTGCGGTTTTCCCTCATCAACCCCTTCTAATGCTGCCACTTGCAATTGCCATCTTTTTCCAGGAAACCGGTAGAGAGATTATGGTTTGTGCTGGTGATTACATCGGTGATCTCAAAGCAGGTTTTAAAACAACACCGATACGTCTTGGACGAAAACGATCTATGCAAATCGCTTTATTTTTCTATCTGTTATTTATTCCAATTTTTCCTTTATCCGCATATGATTGGGTAGGTATACATATGCCTCAAATATTCGGTGTAGTTTATCTTATCGGTGGAAGTATTTTTGCAGCATCTCTGCTTATCACCTGGTTCCTTACCTATAATGTTGTGATAAAAACGGATGACGAAAAAAAGATATGGAGATCATTTGAACGAAACGAAAGGGTTGGGACAAGAGTAATGATTATTGTCTTCCAAATTTTTATATTCCTTGAAATATTTTATTAATCAGAAAACATATAAATGAGAAAAGCTCAAATATATTCTTACTTTAACACACTTTCATGAAAATGGTGTCTGCATACGCAAGACTTCTTCGTATTCCTGGTATTGGAGCTCTTAGTATTGTTCCTGTAATCGCAGCGCTTACGGTAGGGATATATGATTTGTATAACCTCACTCTTATTTTTATCATTGGTGCTTTTGCAAGTATCTTCGGATTTTTAATCAACGATTATATCGATATTGAATTAGATAGATATGTTGATGATTTACAAAAAAACCCTTTGGTAAGCGGAGAAGTATCTAAAAAAAATGCATTAATTATTGCATTTTTTCTTGCATTCTCAACATTTTTTTTCCTCGCATTATTATGGTATAACCAATCCATTGATTATTATAAATTCATCGGATTGATTTGTATCATACTTGCTGGATTTTTAGGAACATTTTATGATATATTTGGAAAAAATATCGTTGGTTCTGATTTTCTTGT
>CAZGIV010000156.1:0-5684 GCA_964526175.1 uncultured Thermoplasmatales archaeon
TTTTTCATCTCTTGTTCTAGTTTATCAGGGTTTTTTGGCCATTCCGCATATTGGTACTTCTTCATCCAATCCGCGGTTTGTTCAATCGACTCTGTTTTTTTATCAGCAAGCTTCCGTACCGCTTTCTCAGTTTTTTTAACAAATACTCCTGATGATTTCTTCTCCCACATGATTCCATCCTGATCATCGATATCCTTCTGTGTCATAAAAGCCTTTACCTCGAAATGGAAAGAACTTTTAAAAACTCCCTCGTCATCAGCCGTTCGAATGAAAAAAATCCTCCTCATGATTGGAATCCTCATCATTGTTTTCATAATGGTCCCTTCAGCCAACGCGGTTTTCACATCTTCTCATGAACTGAGCGGAACTCTTTCTAAGGATACAAACGCATTTTTTATCGGAAAAACCGAGATTAAAGGAACGTTTACTGGCTTCCCGATGAAACAAGTGATTAATTCATCCATTGTGCAAGACATGGGTGGATTTCCTCTAATTGGAGCATGCACTATCGCTAATCTCGATACCGTTATTGTCGCAGAAGACATCAATATCACTAACGCAAACTCCCTTGAGGAACTCTTTTTCCAATATTTCGATCATATCACCCAATACTCAGATGTCGACATCACTACAGATAACGGTCTGTTCCTTCTTGGGATTAATCAAGGCCACCTCAACGTATCTTCAAATCTGAACTATGCCATCACCACCTTTGTTCCCCTGGAAATCATCCCTGATATACCCACAAAATTTTTCCTCACGGCGACGAACAATCCCCTCACCATGCAATGCTCAGGAGACTTTGCAGTAATCACTACCATTTCAAATACAGGAACCATCACAGTAGAGGATCGGCACGGGGCAACACTCTGGACGAGTACATCACCAAATAATTACCTTATCATACAAGATAAGAAATTCTCGATTACCCAACATCCGCCGCTGTCTCTCTTTCCTCTTAATACGCTTCCCTCAACTGTGCCATTGAAGTTGTCAATCTCCCCGGCGGATCCCCAAGATATAGAGATTACACGGCTTATTGAAAATGTCTCTGTTGCTTTGGAAAACTTTGGGGAAGGTACGACCTCTAAAATCATAAAAAACATCAATGAGTTTGTCACCCTCATTCAAACTACCTCGCTTGTTGCAAATGGCGCGATGGTGTTCCTCCACACTAATGATACCGTCACCATTGATCATTCGGCACAACAATTCACCTCGGTCGGATTCGCTCGTTTCAACACCCTTGACATTACATATGATGATTCTTCCTCCGGGCCCATGCTTCAAGCGAATTGTACACTTATTTCGCTTGGGAACCATTTCTATATCCCTCAAGCAAAACGTAATTCCGATGGAATCGTGTTTCCGTATGAACTGCTTATCATCTGGATTCTTGCACTATGTGTCTTTATCTACGTGCGTTTTTTCTTGGAACCTCCTATCGATATAAAAAGAGATGAGAGCATCAAACGTTATGCTGTCTTTTTCCATATTGTCGTCCTTATCATTTCTTTTCTTTTACTTGATTCTGAAATCAATTCCCTCTTCGGTATCAGTGCTTTTACTCTGTTGTTCTTCCAAGGGTTCTCGGCGATTACTGGAGCATTCTTTCTCCTTGAGTTAATCATCTGGGTCCTTGGCTATATCCTCCTTGCAATCCCGCTTCAGCTTCTTGTTTACTCTACGTTTCGCCTTCTTGGCATCGGAACGGGAGGAAACGGTGTTCGGAAAGCAATTGGAGACTTGTCCATCTGGGTTTTTTGTGGGCTTTATCTCCTTTTATTTATTAATGTTGTTTTTTCTCTGATTCATTTGAATAGTTTTTTTCCTATGGGATAACCTATGACCTCTGAACTTCAACCAGTCATCGATGAGCCAGCACTCCTGTTTAAAGAAAAAAAACTATTGGTTATTGCAGATCTTCACATCGGCATTGAGAGCGAATTACGAGAGAATGGATTACAGGTGCCATCCCAGACCAAGGTCATGGAACAACGATTGATTTCGATTTTAACTAAGAACTGTGTAAAGGATATTATTTTCCTTGGAGACGTTAAACATAATATCCCTTCCTCAACCATCCAAGAACGGACTGATGTAAAAGCATTTCTAAACACCATTCAAGCATATGGGACACTTCATGTGCTGCCGGGAAACCATGATGGTAACATCGATTGGTTCCTTCCGCCAGCCGTTATATTACATCCCTCAGATGGTTTTATATTTGAAGGGCTAGGGTTCACCCATGGTCATCGGAAGCCCTCTCAAGAGGTTATGCAATGCGATCAGGTTATCATCGGTCATACTCATCCCCTGGTGATGCTAACAGACCGTCTTGGGTACCGGACGTTTGAGCAATGTTGGCTAAAGGGAGTACTTTTGTCTGATAAGATTCAAGAAAAATACCCGAACTCATCAACTTCACAGATTCTTATTATGCCGGCATTTAACCCGTTATGTGGTGGGATTGCGGTCAATCGCGATCCTCTCCTTGGACCGTTTAGTTCTCTTATCGATGTGGACAACGCAGACCTCTATCTTTTAGATGGTTCGTCATTAGGTAAAGTAAAAGACCTCAAAGAATCAAGTTAACCTTAAATACATCATGTAATATACGAAACCGACTTACAACAATATCTTGATGGCCTATGGAGTTAAATCTCTCTGAAAAAACTGGAAGCCTACTGCAGGCGTTATTTCTCCTCATTCTTCCCTGGGTTGTTCTACTCATTGGACTTGCGATATCTCTTGATAATGTCTGGTTTTACCTGCTGTCCATTACTTGGTTCGGATGTGGGATTGTCTTTTTCTGGACCCTTAATTAGCATGGCAGCGTGTGACTCGTTTTTCTTTAAAACCAAAATCATTTAAATCACCTACTTTATTCTGTTTTCCTGTTGATCGGGATGGTTAATTATATCATAGTCACAGGTGGTGTTATTTCTGGTTTGGGCAAAGGAATTACGACCGCTTCTATAGGTAAGATTCTTGAAAATCATGGATATAAAGTAACCGCAATCAAAATTGATCCCTACATTAACTATGATGCAGGGACCTTACGACCGACCGAACATGGGGAAGTCTGGGTCACAGAGGATGGGGGGGAAATCGACCAGGACTTAGGTCATTATGAACGCTTTTTAGATATCAATATCCCTAAGTGCAACAATATCACTACCGGTCAAGTCTATAGCGCGGTCATAGAAAAAGAACGGAACGGGAAATACCTTGGTAAAACCGTTCAACCAATCCCTCATGTTACTGATGAAATCAAACGAAGGATTAGGACACCTGCTGAAGAAACAAAATTTGATTTTGTCCTCGTGGAGATTGGTGGCACGGTCGGTGACTACGAAAATGTGTTGTTCTTAGAAGCTGTTCGTCAGATGAAGCATGAGGGCGAAAAAGTAATTTATGTCCATGTCACCTATGTCCCGGTCCTGAAATCACTTGGTGAAGCAAAAACCAAGCCAACCCAGCATTCCGTTAAACTACTCCGAGAGATTGGTATTCAACCTGATTTCATCATTACTCGTTCAGAAAAACCACTTGACGACGTACGAAAAGAAAAAATCGCGTTGTTCTGTAATGTCTCTGGTGATGATGTCATTTCTGATTCTAATATCGATAACGTCTATGGGGTTCCTTTGTTATTCGAGGAACAGGAACTCTGTAAGAAGATTTTAAAGAAACTTGGGTTACGTAAAGAAGAAATCGATTTCAATGCGTGGAAGAATTACATAGCGAAAATCCGTAAGTTGGAAAAGAAAGTACGAATTGGGATTGTAGGGAAATATTTTGATATCGGTGCGTTTAAACTTTCAGATTCCTATATCTCGGTCATTGAGGCGGTGAAACATGCAGCATGGAATAACAACGTACGCCCAGAGATCGAATGGATTGATTCAAAAATCTATGAAAAACAACCACGAAAGATTGTCAATCTGAAAAAAGTTGATGGTATCATCGTCCCTGGTGGGTTTGGGCTCTCCGGTGTTGAAGGTAAAATCTCTACCATAAAATATGCTCGTGAGAACAAGATCCCCTATCTTGGATTGTGTCTCGGGATGCAGCTTGCGGTGGTTGAATACGCACGAAATGTCTGCGGGTTAAAAGGCGCTAACTCCACCGAGGTTGAGAAAAACACGCCGTACCCTGTTATTGATTTCATCCCTGATCAGGTAAAAATCGTCACGGAATCACGTTATGGTGCGACCATGCGGCTTGGCGCGTATCCAGCGATTCTTTCTGAAGGTTCCGTTGTAAGGAAACTATATGGTGATCAAAACAAGGTCTATGAACGTCATCGACATCGGTATGAAGTTAATCCGCAATATATTGAGACCCTTGAGAAGAAAGGCTTAGTTTTCTCTGGGCGTTCACCTGATGGGGTTCTCATGGAGTTTATGGAATTACCTACTCATCCTTATTTTATTGGGACTCAAGCACACCCAGAATTTAAATCTCGACCGATGAAACCAGCCCCCCTCTTTGATGGACTGATAAAAGTTGCGAAGAAAAAGAAAGAATAAATCAGTTACATTGTTTTTGGCTCGAAAATCGTTTTATGAAGCATTAAATTACTTGCGAAAAACCAGAGGGGTGGGATTAACGCAATAAGGATAATGTATATGTTCAACGAGCTTAACATGATTGGTGTTGTTGCATACATGAAAATTACAATGATTCCAATTAATTTCCTGATACGAGCTCGGTCAAAGGTTTTAACAGAATACAATTTGTATATCGAAAAAAACGTTAGTATCGCCAGAAGCACAAGCAAAGATATTTGCCAGAGGTTTGAGTACAAACCAAGACAAATAAAGGGGATGAAAATCAATGTAATCCGGGCGATTTCTATCAGATAACCTGTTGTTTTAAAGGAAAGTGGTAAGCCGATAATCCCAGCACGGATGTTGGCTCCCAAACGAATCGCGATCGTATTCGCGCTTCCTTCTTTATCATGATCAATATCCTTTATCGCCCCATTAATCATATTCATGAACAAGACTTGTAAAGCACCAATTAAAGCCACAATGAACGCTAACGTTGTCGGTGTCCCAATCGTTGATGCACCAAATAAAATAAGGAAAAAAACAGCACCAGTAACAAACAGATCCATTCCTGGGTATTTCTTACTAGCGAAATCATACACGGTAGCAAAGAAATACGCTACCAGAAGGATGAGAACAAGAACGATGTACGATACTAGTTCTGAAAAAAACAGCAGCGAAAGAAGTAACGAACCAATCATACACGATATAGCGAAGAAAACAGCCCGTCTCCGAGTGATACTCCCCCGTACTAATGGTCGTGACGTGAGGTCTTTGGAGAGTTTATCGACTCTGATATCAATGACATCATTCAGGACAAATCCGTACGCATGAGCAAGACTACCAATGATAAACAAAATTAACAATTTCCAGAGCGATAACGTCCCAACATTCCACATGGACAACGCACCAAGAACAGGTGCCACAGCGGTTAGTCCCATGTTGAAGAGGCGAGTAATTTCAATGTAATCACGAAGCATTCGCAGAAAAGTAAACCGGAGGCGCATAAAAAACCATCGGTTTGTAACCTATAGCTTTTTATACTGTTTTCTAATTTTTATAATCTATGCTGGAAAAGCTCCGTTCGTTCGCTGATCTCGGCAGAACACAGGGAATTACCACCAGTGC
>CAZGIV010000157.1:0-5488 GCA_964526175.1 uncultured Thermoplasmatales archaeon
TTTAAAAAAAAATTCTTTTAGATTAAATTTCTTGAAATGATAAATAGTTTATCTTATTGGATAAGTTTTCTTTTTTATATCAAGAAAATCATGGTTTTCCGATGAAGTGATTTTCGACGATCTATGTCTTTTTTTTATCGACGAGCGGTTTTGTCGTATTCTTATTGTTCAATACATTTTCTATTCTTTTTTTAAGATCGGCGATGTTAAATGGTTTTTCAACGTAATCATCACCTAAGAAACTTCCTGCATTTTTTGCGACTCTGTCCGTTCTTGCGGTTAAAAAAATGATAGGGATAGAATTCCAAGAAGGATTTTCTTTTATTCGGTCAAAAACCTCCCATCCGCTCATTTGTGGCATCATAATATCCAGGAAGATAATATCAGGGATGATATTATTTTTCAGCATTTCTAAGCATTTCTGACCATTTTCCGCCCCGAGAATTTTATACATTCCAGATATGTCTTCTAAACCTATTTTCAAAGAGGTAATAACATCGGGGCTGTCATCCACGACCAATATCGTCTTCATAATACATATCCCTTAAAAACCGTATCACGTTATACTACATTAGTGTTTGGATTTGAGGTTCTATTCACCACTTGTTTTTATATGAGATTTTAAGGTGAAAAAAAACGTTGAGCCTTTACCTTTTCCTTGGCTTTCTACCCACATACGACCACCATGTTTCTCAACGATTCTTTTACAAATCGTCAGACCAAGCCCGGTTGATTGAAGATCGTGT
Source organism: uncultured Thermoplasmatales archaeon (assembly GCA_964526175.1). Lineage (GTDB taxonomy): Archaea > Thermoplasmatota > E2 > DHVEG-1 > DHVEG-1 > SM1-50. Next base: position 747 of record CAZGIV010000157.1, read on the forward strand.
CTTGAGTAATCAGCTTTGTAAAATTCATCAAAGACACGCTGAATTTGATCTGATTCAAGACCGACCCCAGTGTCTTTTACAGAGACAACAATAAAGTCATCCATCGGTTTTGCATCAAAGGTGATTCTTACTTCATCTTGCGGTGTATATTTTACTGAATTGGAAATGAGATTATCAAATAATTCTCTGATTTGTAATACATCGCCTTGTACAATAGTTTCTGTTGGAATGTTGTTTTCAAAGATTATGTTTTTATCTTGAAATAAGGGTTTTTCCATATCCAGAATGTCACGAATTTGCATAGAGAGATCAACATCCTTGAGTTGCACATGCGCATTTGGAGAATTCAACTGAGCAAGAGTTAAGGTTTTTATAACAAGATTTTTCATATAGGTTACGTTGTTAAAAATCACCCCAAGAATCTCTTTTAATTTAGGGTCTTGTTCACGCTCCTTAACTATAGGCAGTAAAACATTAAGAGGGGTTAGAGGTGTTTTTAAATCATGCCCAAGTTGGTCGATGAATTCATCTTTCTGTTTTAAGAGTTTTTCAACATCAGCAGTTCTTGCCGTAACCCTTTTTTCAAGATTTTGATTAAGGATGGTGAGTTCCTCTCGCGCGGAGAGTAATTCATTATTTATTTGTTGAAGTTCTTGATTCTTTTCACGGATTTGTGTCTCAGCGGTTGTGAGGGCACCTATAGTATTTTGTAAATCTTCCATAATGTTAAGGGTGGCAAGGTCACTTTTCTGTAACTTATCAAGTTTTTCAAGTAATTCAGATTGCATTCTCTTTCGATCGGAGATATCTTGAACACCTGCAAGTATTCCAATATATTTCCCCTTGCCATCCAAGAGTTGTGATACTCGTACGCTAGTATATACCCTCGTGTTATTTTTTCTCAGAAATTCAAACTCATATTCTGTGCCAACATCATCGAGTGCGTACTTGAGTTTTTCTTCGGTAAATTTTTTCCAATTACCATCCATGAACTCAAAGAGGTGCTTTCCAGTCATTTCATTAGTTGTATAACCAAGCAGCTGGGTTATATACGAATTGACATAGGTCGTTTTGGTATTGTCATCAAGAACCCAAATACCCTCATTTAAATTTTCAACAACCTGGCGATACCTTTGTTCACTATCATATAAAGCTTCTTCGACTTTTTTCAATTTTTTTTCGAAAGAGAAATATACCCCTAATCCGTCTTTTTCTTCATCTCGTACTAATATATTGTATCCAAAGATTAACGCTAAAAAGATATATCCTAAAAAGAAACTAAAAAGAGCAAAAGCTGTATTGGAGAAATGTTCAGGTTCATTCATATAAAAATTAATTGCTACACCACCTATAGTAAAACAACATATTGATAGTAAGAATAACAAATTGGAAAACAATCTTACTTTTATAGTCAGAATGATAGAGAGAATGATAATCAGCAATGCACCAAATTGGAGTGAGTAGAGATAAATGATTTGATTAATGATATTCGAGAAGACGAGAATAAATGATAGAAAATAAAAAAATAAAAACAAAAAAAATGGCAATCTAAAATCTTTTTTACGATAAAATAAGCGATCCACGAGAATTACAAATATGCTTAGAAGGACGGGAATAGTACCCCAACGAAAAAGAAAATACCAAAGTGTATTTTCAGGGTGTACTATCGGCGGATACTTCACTCCAAGATACAGAAATGTAAATACACTTGGCAGTAACCCTAACGTAAATATAATTTTTCTAAGATCCCTATCCTTTAAAAAAAGATAGAACAATGATAACGACAAGCTGATAATGAATAGTGAAAGAACAAACCAGAAAAAAGTTGGAATTTCCATTCTACGTCTTCTCCCCAGATTTTGCTTTTAATTCATCTAGTTGTTTTTTTAGCTCTATCATTTTTAATTCTCGGTCAACTGTTATTGTTTTGAATCGTTCGAGTTCGTCAATCTTCTTTTGTAAAGAAAATTCTGCCGAATCTTTCATGGCCCATGTTTTTTGTAATGATGTTAACATATTGTTAATATTTTTTTTTAGCAATGCTATTTCATCATTTCCTTTTACATCTAGATGTTTTGAAAGGTCATCATAATTTTTAACCTCGTTTACTGATTTAGATAGATAAGTTAAGCGAGACGTAACAAACCTATCTAATACGATGACGATGATGATTAAAAGGACAGCTATGGTAATGAACAGAGAAATGATAAGATTTTGAATCACGGTCAGACCTTGATTGTAAATGTCTCTATTTGAACCAATTTCAATGATAAAAACAGGGTTTCCAAATAGATCGTCTACGTTCACATACCCAGCAATATACGTTGAATTTATTGGTTGTATAAAAACTGGTTTTCCTTGAATAGAAGACGATGTATGGTTAAAAACTATAGGGAGTTGACTCGATAATGGATGAATAATGATGCTCAATTGTGTTATATTTGCAATAGATGTTATTCTATCAGTATTGAGGAATCTTCCTATAATCAACGTCCCTTGGATTGGACCTTCATTGTTGGTATGTAGTATAGGATTAGTACTAACGATTAATGGTGTTTCATTTTTATCGTAATAAATAATTCCAGATTGACTAAAGTTTAAAGTAGGATGATAAAAAAAGGATTTTTTATTCTCGTTTATATATGTATAAAGACTATTTGGAAGAAGTGTTTCGTGTCCCTGATTAAAATCAAAGGCCTTGCTAAAAACTAACGCATCTGAATTGTTATAAAACAGCATAAAATTTATATCGATATCGTAAAAGATTTCATATTGAAGATTCCATTGAATATATTCCTTATTCGTATCATTTATAAAAGAATAAGTATCATCCCACACTGACCAGTCGTAAGCTATCGTTGCTAAATTATAATATTCTTGATTAAATTGATTTAAAACTCGTCCAACATTCTCAGAGACAATATTAGATTCTAAATCGGAAAAGCTTCCACTAATAATGTTTGTTAAGGTTACGCTTAGAATTAAGCTAAGAACACTAAATCCTATACAAATCACTATTATTGATTTTGTCCGCAATTTCATGGTTTTTTTACCTTGGTAATACTCTCTTAAATATTTGGGTATTTTGGTTCCCGATTCATTTGTTTACATAACTCATTAATCTCTTTTTTTAAATCAACCAGCTGAGATGTGCATATCGAATACACAATATCTTTAATGCGTACCCCATCCAATATTCTTCCAAAGTGACAAAATACTAAATAAATTAGTGCTATAAAATAGTGATGGATGAATTAGCTACTGTTTAATCAATGAGAAAAATTTACTACCAACCATTGCAAATTTATCTTAATTATTAACAATATTAATATTAAAAGCTAATTGATCAGACTTTTCCATTGACAATGTTACTTATGACATCCAGGTAAATAAAAACAATCTATCTGTTTCCTTGAAAAAATCTTGACAAAGGTAAATTTATGGAGTAAGTCGCGTTCGGTCCCGTGGGAATAATATACACTCTCGAATATTATTCAAATCTAAAAGTTCCATCAAGAACCGTTCAATACCAAAACCAAACCCACCGTGCGGCGGCATCCCATATCGGAACGCTTTCAGATACGCATCGAAATCATTGGGATTAAGACCGCATGCCTTCAGCCGTTCTTTCAACAATACGACATCATGGATTCGTTGACTCCCTGAGGAAATCTCAACACCTTTGCATTCCAAATCAAAACTACGGGAGTATTTCTCTGTATCAGGCATCGTATAAAACGGTTTTGATTCTAACGGATACTTGGTAATGAAGTAGAAATCTATTCCACTCTCTTTCATGATATCTCCAAGGAGCCTTTCATCTTCAGTGCTCAGATCCGCCCCCCATTGAATCGGTGACTGCCGCTGCTGTATCTTATTAATTACGTCATCGTAAGGTACCCTGATAAACGGTAATTTTGGGACCGTAATAGTCTTCTGTAGAACGTCAAGCTCATCTCTGCATTCACTTGCACGTTTCCACATCGCATGAACCAGATGTTCTAGTACCTTCATAATGTCTTCTTCATCTGTGATAAACGCCATCTCAACATCGACAGCGGTGGACTCATTCAGATGTCGTCGGGTATTATGTTCCTCTGCACGGAAATACCATGCTATCTCATAGACTCGATCAAGACCAGTTGCCATCAGGCTCTGTTTGTACAACTGAGGTGACTGCGCAAGAAATGCTTCCTTCTCAAAATATTGAAGCTTAAAGACTTCAGTCCCACCTTCGGATGAACTCGCGACAATCTTTGGGGTATGAACCTCAAGAAAAAACTGAGACCGCAGATATTCATGCGCTGCGTCTAACACAGCGTTGCGTATCTTAAAAATGGCTTGCGTCTCTGATTTTCGTAGATCAATAAATCTGTTATCAAGTCGTGTATCGAAATCAGCCTCAACCTTGTCAATAATTCCAAGTGGTAACGGGGTTTCAGCAACAGAAAGAACGTCAACAGTCTCGGGCAGAATCTCATATCCATTTCGAACCTTTTCATTCTCCTTACATAAACCTTTAACCGAAATAACAGATTCCCGTGGCAACGAAATTAATTGTTCAAAAAGCTCAGGGGTCTTCTTTTTTAGAATCGTCAACTGCAATGTCCCTTTCTTGTCACGTAAAATAAGAAATGCAATCGAGCCGAGATTTCTGATATCCTCAACCCAGCCAGCAACGGTAACTGAGGAATTATATTCCTTTTTTGTAATCTCTTTTGAGTAATGATTTCGATACATAT
>CAZGIV010000158.1:0-5477 GCA_964526175.1 uncultured Thermoplasmatales archaeon
GTGTCTTTTTCATATTGAGGGGAGAGAATGAGGAGAAGATCAGGGTGTTCTGCGGTGGCGATGAGGTCGTTGGCTGTTGTTTCTTGGGAGTGTGTGAAAAAGAACGGGAGTTGATTCATAAAAAGAAATGCTACGATTATGAGAGTAATCCTGCTGAGTTTGTGTATCTTTTTTCCTTCTGTCATGCCTCGATTGAGATGACTGAGTAAAAACCCATCTGCTTCCTTGCCATCCTTTGCAAGATGCATTTTTACTTTATTTTTTTTCATTTCGTCAATCGCCATAACAATATATTGCATGCCATTGTTTAACACGATTATGAACGTATCATATATATCGATCATTCACAAAATTTAAATAAAACCTTTTTACCAAAAAGAGAAAATCAGATAAGGTGCTAGTGTAGAAACAGGATTCTATTTATTAAAATAAAAAAAATCTAAACATTATTTGAAATTATTTTTAATATCATGAAGTTGCTTTAGCATAAGCATACCTTTTTCTGTAGTTTTATAAATCTCTTTTCCGTTTATATCCTGCTTAGATAAAAAATCATTATTGAGAAGAAAGACAAGATATTTCTTTATGGTCTCGGAATTTAGGTTTGTTGTGTATATCAACTTTGTTTTATGAACTCCGTTACAGGATGCAGTCAATGCAAGTCCGATAATAGTAAATGCGTCTCTCTTTTTACTCAATCCGCCAAGTTCTATGAACTTTTTATCCCATTTTTTGAGAAAACTGTTGAAATCAACAACTTTCTTTATGCTCTCGCTTAATTTTCTCGTAGATAACTCATCTTTAGTAATATAGTCAGCAACCCCTTCCTTCATTGCTTCAACAGCAATTTTCTCGTCTCCCGCGCCAGTCAACATTATAATCGGAATGTTTATATTTTCTTTTTTTAGTAACTCTATGATTTCCAATCCATTTCTATCTGGTAACATATAATCCAGTATCAGGACATCAAAGTTATTGTTTTGCACTAAAGTAAATCCTGTCTGCCAGTTGGATGCCCGTTCAACGGTTATAGCTAATGTCATGTTCTTTTTCAGTGAATGCTGAGCGAGCGAGTAATCATCATCATTGTCTTCAAGAAATAATATTTTTATGTTAATCTCATTCATAGGTTTGATCTCTTATGTGGTAGGGTAATGTAGAATGTTGCCCCTTTATCAACATCCCCTTCAGTCCATACTCGTCCGCCTTGTTTTGTAACTAATCTAGCTACCGTCGTAAGACCGATGCCGTTGCCTTCAAATTCTTGCTCTGAGTGAAGTCGTTGGAATGCTCCACCAAATAGAGACGCTAATTTATTGCTCATATATCATCCCATCCAAGTATGGTAAATACGTAATTTTTATCAATTACTATCGTAATTTCTAAAAGTGAATAATTTATTAAGTATATAATGTTAATGTTACACAAAAAAATTAAGTGTAGTTATTCTAAAAAACGAACGATTTCAAATTTTTATAAGAGCAATCGATATAGATTAATTTCTGTATAATTTTTCTATGAACTTAAAAAAAATAAATAGTACTAATGATCATAAAGGGTTTTTTCCTCGATAGCACCTGATAAAGCTCAAATTGTTGCCTTCACAAACTGATTGAAATCTGCAGACTTATGCATATAACAATCAATATCTAAGCAATGAGCGTCTGCCAATCCGTCTCTTTTCAGAAGCTGTTAAGATGATAATAGGTATATTTTTTATTTATATGGTAAAATGAAATGTTGGGTCTCCGACAATGATGGTGTCCCCGATGGTGGAATGCCCAATCATCGCTTCTGCAAGTGGGATTCCTTTTAATAGGTCAGGCATGACGGTCTCAATGAAACTGACCGGGGATGAGTATCCATTTTGGGAGAGGAGGCCAAGGGCCATGACCTGGATGGTGGTGCTGGTGAATATTTTTGAGCCGTACCAGGGGGCATCGATGCTTGCATCTAGGTTGTTGTTGTCTTGTTGGTTGGACCACCAGCCGGCTGCGTAGCATCCGTCTGCACCGAAGAACGGTGTCTGTACGGTGTCAAGGTTTTCTGTCGTGAACCATCCGCTGTCTTTTTGTGCATTAACAGCAGTTCCAGCTGGGGAAGAGTGTCCGTGAACGAAATAGGCACTGTAGGGTTTGTTAAGAGTGGAGATGATATCTGATTCTGTCGCATCTTCGGTGTATAGAATTGTCCCGTATTGATGTAGTTGTTGGTAGAGTGCTTTTGAGTTTATGTTCAGGTCGGAGCTTTCGAAAACTTGGATGGTGGCAGAATTTGAAAATTGTCGTTGACTGGTGAATTTGTGAAATGCAAAGATGATTGATGCTTTCTTTTGTTCATAGGAAAGAGTATGGGTCGGGTAGAGGAGTGAGATACAGATCTGAATGGTGGTTGGTTTGCAGATGATGCCTTGGTCGGTGGATTCGTACGCCGTTGTTCCTCCGAGGGTTGACCAGGGGAGTGTGCTTGGTTGTTCGAGGTAATCACAGTCCCCGCCTAGGGCGGTGTTGAGATCTTCTCCGACCATGATGCAGGCTTTTATTGGGTGGGTGTTGTAGGTGTTTTCTATGAGTTGGTCAATGAGGTGGTAGTCGTTTTGATTCTCTTGGATGGTACGGATCTGCGATGTCCAGCCGAGATCGTTTTCTACGGCCGTCATGTAGGCCTGGATTGCATTGCGAATATCGTTGTCTGCTCCATATTGGGGTGAAAGGATAATAAGAAGATCGAGTTGTTCGGTAGTTACGATTGTCGTATTAGAAATTGTTTCTTGGGCATGGGTAGAAAAGAGGGGGAGTTGACTGATGAACAGAAGGGTAAAGAAGATGAATATGATCCTGCGGGGTTTGTGCGTCATGGTTCCTTCCGCCATACCTCAATCGTTATACTCTTTCATTTTTATTATATAAAGTTATTATGATATACTGTGACAATTATAATATTTAAATATATCGTGCAATTCTATCTGATAGAAAAACTTACAAAAAGGTATAATAACCTTCTTAATTTTACCGGTAAAAAATACTAAAAAAATAACCTATGAATTCTCGTAAGAAACATGCTTGCTGTTTATTTGAGAAGTTTTTTTGCCGTTTTAACAATATGGGGCGTACTTAAACCATATTTTTCAAAGAGTTCCTTTGGTTCACCAGATTCACAGAACATATCTTGCACACCAATCCGTTGAAATTTTATGGGAGAACCGTTTTCAGCCAGAACCTCACTTACCGCACCACCAAGCCCTCCGATTACCGAATGTTCTTCAGCCGTCAGAATCGCATTAGTGTCTCGAACACATTTCAAGATGAGTTTCTCATCAAGTGGTTTGATCGTATGCATGTCAACCACACGAGCAGACACCCCCTCTTTCGCTAATTGCTCCTGTGCGTCCACTGCTTGGTCGACCATCGTCCCACAGGCGATGATACTGATATCAGAACCATCTCTGGTAATCAGTCCTTTTCCGATCTTGATATCCTTTAGGTCTTCTTTTTTATACAGAATTGGTGCATTTGCTCGTCCTATGCGTGCATACATCGGACCTTCAGTTGTAGCCATCAGTTCCACGAGCCGTCGTGTCTGTGTCGCATCACTTGGCGCAAGCACCGTCATATTCGGCAAGACCCGCATCAACGTAAGATCTTCGATCATCTGATGACTCGCACCGTCCTTCCCAACACTGATTCCCCCGTGGGTAGCAAAAATTTTCACATTCGCTTCAGAATACGCGACATCAATGCGAATCTGATCATAGACCCTGCCGGTCGCAAACACCGCAAAGGTGCTGGCAAATGGAATTTTCCCGCAGGATGCAAGCCCAGCGGCTGCTGAAATCATGTTTGCCTCAGCAATCCCCATCTCAAAAAACCGTTCTGGATATTTTTTTGCAAATAGAATTGTTTTCGTTGATTTAGAAAGGTCTGCGTCCAGGACGACAATATTGCGGTGTTTTCCCCCGAGTTGCAGAAGTGTTTCTCCATACGCATCCCGAGGGTTTGCCATCTCTTTTTTATTCATAAGCTTGCCTCGAGAGCGTGTTGTGCTGTGTCTAACTCTTTCATGGCGAGTTTATATTCCATTTCGTTCGGAGGCACACCATGGAAATCAATGTTGTTTTCCATAAATGATACCCCTTTGCCTTTTACAGTATTCAGGATGATCATGGTCGGTTGATGTTTCTGTTCATTCGCCATGAGGAGCGCATCGATGATCTCTTCGATATTATGGCCATCTACTTCGAGAACATTCCAACCAAACGAGCTCCATCGATCCCGGACTGATTCAAGGCGAAGGACATCTTCTGTTTTTCCATCGATCTGTAGAAAATTTCTGTCAATAAGAGCAGTGAGATTATCGAGTTTATAATGAGTTGCGCAGGCCGCTGCCTCCCAGATTTGTCCTTCATTTGTTTCACCGTCTCCTACCATGACATAGACGCGGTAATCTTTTTTATCTAGTTTGCCCGCAAGCGCTATGCCAACGCCAAACGAAAGCCCATGGCCAAGAGACCCTGTTGATGCTTCCACACCGGGGATATGGGTGCAGACGGGATGTCCTTGTAACATGCAATTGATTTGTCTGAGAAGGTGCAGTTCCTTGATATCAAAATATCCACATTCCGCAAGTGCCGCATAGAGGGTGGGAGCTGCGTGACCTTTACTTAAAACAAATCGATCCCTGTTAGGATCTTTCGGGTTTTTTGGGTTATGCCTCATGTGGTGGAAGTAGAGGGCAACAATTGCTTCTACCGCTGAAAGCGATCCGCCAGGATGCCCTGATCTTGCGAGGTACAGCATTTCTATGATATGCTTTCTTAATTTTACTGCAGTAAGATCTAATCTTCTGATAAATTCTTCATCGTGTTGTTTCAAAGGTTCGCCCCGCCCAGTTCACAGAAATTGAAATAGAATCCCTGAATAGTTTTTTCATGTATATACTTTTTGTAAAAAATATACTAGAGTCATTTAGAAGAGTTTTCCAGGAGCTAGGGTTTTCTACTCAGATGGTTCTTTTTTTGTGTGATGTCGTGAGAATTCGTAGAGGTCCTGATAGATCTCTGGTCTGATGTCCCGTAATACCGGTCGTCTGGCTCGTGCGGGTTCAAGATGGTTGAGGTTAATGTCGCAAGTAATGATGCTTTCTTTAAAATACGGTGCTTTGACTAGAAGGTTCCCTAGGGGGTCGTACACTTGGGATCCAGCCCAGTAGATTAGGTCTTCTTGGTTTCCTGCGAGGTTGACATAGGCGAGAAAAACCGTGTTTTCTAAGGCGCGGGCTGGGAGTAATGTTTCAAAATATTGTCGGGTGGTCGATGGTGATGCTGAGATACAGATGAGGAGGTCAGCTCCTTGTAAGGTGAGTGCTTTTGCAACTTCGGGGAAATTGAGGTCGTAGCAGATGAGCAGTCCTATTTTTCCAAGGCTGGTGGTAAAAACAGGGAGGTCTTCACCTTGGTCAAAGAAGATTTTTTCTTCGAA
>CAZGIV010000159.1:0-5463 GCA_964526175.1 uncultured Thermoplasmatales archaeon
GTTATGGAAAAAAAAGAGAAAGAAGCTCTTCCATGACAGAATTATCATAGAAGAGAGATTGGTTTTCTCTCTGGTTTTTTTCTTCTATTTATAGATTGCAGACTCGATATTTAAACGCGTTTGGTGATTGCACAACAAAAATGCCAGATGATCCTATATCTGGAACAAGTTGTCCTTCAAGGATTTCACCAGGTAAAAGTCCCTGTGTGGTGGGTAGAACTGCTGTGAGGTTGACTATAAGGATCGCTTGGTCCGTTGTACTCATACCATTGGTTTTCATGACAGAATCGTCTCGATCATGGATACTGATCACTCCAAAGTTTGTTGAGTTTAAGAGACTTTCATTGAGTGTATGGAATATACCATATTCTGCGACTCTGTTTGCTTTAGATGAAAGATTGAGACTTAAAACAGAATAATCATCTAATTGGAGGTATAACAGTGTTTTGTTCAGATCGATATCATATGATCCTGCTCGGGGTGTGATCGCGATTGCTAGATATTGGATTTTTGTTTTGTTTGCATCAGTATATCCTGTGACACTGATAACACGTACACCGCTTGAAACGTCTTGAATCGTTTGTTTACTTACCGCATATGCTCTTTGTTGTAGGTTTTCTGCGGTTTGTATAATAACACTTGCAGCAACCGCTGCAACTAATACCATTGCAATAAACACGATTAATGTACCAATTCCGATCTCAGCTTCATCATCATTATAGAGCGTTTTTTTCTCTGGTCTGTGTTTCTTACCTGGTTTGATTGCGATAATTGTGTCGATTCTAAGGCATCCTAACCCTTGTGAGGAATCTACTAAAATAAAGCCATCTTTGTAGTCAACATCTTCCAGGACACCAGTTACGACATTTGCTCGCTCTACGCCAGGTTCTTTGGTTACGATTTTGCAGTATTTGCCCACCAGCCGTTCCATATACCTTTTTTCCATTTCTTTCACCTTCCTTTCCTGCCATTCATAATCGTGGCAGTAATTATCATGTAACATGTTCGCAAATAACAATATATAAAGATTCGGCGGTCAACAATCAAAATGTAAAAATTACACTACAACGATTTTACCATCCCCTCCCTATAAATTTAAAAAAGATATCACAGAAAATACGAAGAAAAAAGACAGTCCATCACCTATATATTTTCTAATATAACCTGTTTTCACATCCGGCCAATCAGAACAGATAACAATTGTATAACAAGTTTTATATATATTTCAGAAGAAGCATTATAAGGAGAAAACCAGTGATAGTATGAACGACCAGGCAAAACTCGGAGTAATCGCCGGGATAATGCTTATCGGCTTTATCCTTATCGGAGCGGTTTCCGCATCAGTGATACTAACAAATACAGGTGGCACCTCAGAAGAAGACCTCAATACCATAACCAATGAGGTTGTCGATGAAATATGTAGCTATTTTCAAATCAAACATATCATTGGAAAATACCAGATAATCCAAGGCGAACAAAAAATCAATAAAATTGCAATTCTGATTAAACCTTTTATTTCTCAAAATATCGAAATATCTCACATGACCATAGAGCTTTGCAACGGCGAGCAATACCAAATGCTCTTTTTCAATGGTTTAGCGGAGACTCTCCAGCCCCATTCTCTCTTTGAACATCCTTTATGGAATACTACAACCCCTGCGACTTTTAGTCTTCTCTCAACGATTGATGATGATAACTCCATTGTAAATTTACATCTTATAAATAAAAACACAGACATGACATTCATCCTGCTGAATCTATCGAATGATATCGCTATGAGCTATGGTGATCAGCTAGAAGTTACAATTCTACCATCACCAGGAATGGGGCGAACCGTAACTCTTGAATCTCCTCTCGCTATAAAAAACGTCGTCACGCTCTACGAATAAAAAAAATAATCATTTTATTTAGATTCTTCATCTTTTAGTTTTTTCGTTTTCAAATGGTCGTCGGCAGTATGGTCAAGGCACTTTTCAACCTCGTTACAAATCCGTAATTTTTCTTTCCAGCTGATATCTTCATGAAGTTGACTAAGATGTTCCTCACCATTCTTCATGATATGATCAATGTCCCCGGCGAAAGACTTTTTTTCATTTTGGATGTCGACGGATTCTTCTTTGATAACACTAGAAGTACTGACTTTACCATTAAGCAGAGATTCTAACCATTCAACCTGTTGTTTGTTAATAGTTCCCTGGTTTTTCTTCACTTGTTCAAAAAATGACGCAAATTCCTTGATCTTAAGGTCATCGTGCATTTCTTTATCAGATACTTTTATGGTCAACTGATCTCTGTCGGTATGATTTATCCGCATTGCCTCTTGAAGTTTTTCTATCTCCATGGTTTTTGTATCCAACTCTTTTTTTAATGATTCAACATCGTTTGCCATGGAAGTAAATTGGGTTTGATGTGTCTCTAACTCATTTCTCAACTGGCCAATGGTGAAACTTTTCTCATCTAAATCATCGAGACGTTGTTTAAGGTCTCGTTTTATCTGATCGGTCTCCAGGGTTCTCTGCTGTTGCTCTCTTTTTAACGTCTCCAGCTCGTCAATATGGACCTTTAATTCTTGATGACTCTTTTCCAATTGTTTTTGAAGATCCCCTATTGTTTCTTGTTTAGTATTCAGAGTCGTTATTGCTATCTGTAACTCTCTTTCCTTTCCATCCAACTCGTTTTGTAGAGAACCAAGTTCGCTACCTTTTTTTTCAATTTCTTGTCTATGTAATTGTAATTCATCATTTTTTTTCTTTAATTCGATTTCTTTATCTTTGACAAACCGGTGCTGTTGGTCAAGTGTATCGACCAGCTGTTCCATGTGTAAGGTTTTTTCTAGAAGCGTAGTTTGATTCTCTGTCAGCTGCTTTTTTATATCATCAATGATATGGTTTCTCGAGACTATCTCAGCCTGTAAAGCATCAATACTTTCATGTTTTTTCGTAAGCTCCCCGATATGAATATTTAGTTCGTCATCTCGTTTCATCACATCTGATTGAAGAGTTTCTACCATCTGTGTTTTTTCCATTAAAAGCATTTGTCGCTCTGTGAGCTGCTTTTCGAGGTCCTCAACTAATCTACTCCGTGTCACTACCTCTCTGTTAAGTGATTCGAGATTGTCTCGCAGTTCTTGATTGTTTGTTGTGAAGTCTAAGGTTTTTTTCTCGATTTCACTATTGGTTTCGCGTAATAACTTATCATCCTGTTCAAGTTTTAACTCCAGTTCCTTCACTTGTTCTTTACTATCTCGAAGTTCTATGTTTGATAGAATAAAATCGACCCATTTCTTCTCAGAATCATTCCTTATCTGATTTAACTCGTTTTCTTGTCTTTTTAACTCTCGCCTACTTGCCAGAAGCTGCATGCTTTTTTCTTTTACTTCCTGAGTAGTTTTTTCTAGTTCTTTTTCAAGTTGATGAATACATTCCTCTTTCTGCGTCAGGATAGAATTATTTGATTCTAAATCGTTAAATCGCTCGCTTAGTTCTGTTTTCAACTCAGTGACTTCCCCCTCTTTTTGCTCTATCTGGGTTCTGAGGAGATTCAATTCTTTCTGTCGTGTTTCTGTTTCACGCTCTCGCTGTTCTAATTCTCCTTGGAGATGCTCAGCTAATTGTGTCTTTTCGATAAGACGTGTTTGTTCTGTTGCGAGTTGTTCTTCGATGTTTCCAATAATCTGGCTTCGTGAGTTGATTTCACCTCGTATCATATCCAACTCTGCTCGTGTCTCTTGAAGTTGTAATCCCTGTGTTTGGAGCTCGTTATCCTTCTGATTTACCTCTAATATTTTTTGTTCGAGTTTATCCATAGTCTCTTGTAGAAGTTGTCGATTATGACAAAGCTCATCCCGTAATTGTTCTTTTATACCGGCATGTTCAACAAGCATTGTTTGATTTTCATTTAATTGCTTTGTGATATTATCGATAATTCTATTTCTTGAGTCAATTCCAAAGTGAAGTTCTTCGAGTTCTTCTTGTTTTTCTTGTAACTTGAGTTTTTGTTTATTAATTTCTTCATTTCTTTCTTTCATATGATCTTGAAATGTTTCGACCAATTGTGTCTTTTCCATTAATGATATTGTTTGATCTTCTATTTGTTTTTCAATGGTTTCAATAATTTTATTTCGTGACATAATTTCTCTATGTAGCTCGTTTATCTCGTCGGTTCTCTCCTGTAGCTCTTTTGTCGAGGCAGTAAATTCTTTGTTCCTACCTTTTAACTCCTCCTGAACCTTCCTAAGGAGACGATTGTTTTGTTCCAATTCTCTGCTTAACTGCTCGGTAAAATGATTATTCTCCACAATCCATGTCTGCTTTTCAATAAGTTGCCCTTTGATATCCTGGATAATCATATCTCTTTCGTCAATTTCTTGAAGTAACGTTCTTGATTCTTCTGTTTTCTCCTGGAAATCTTTATTTGTTACTCTCAGAGCCTGATCTCTTGTTTCTAATTCTTTTTGCATTCGTGTAACCATCTCTGTTTTTTCAACAAGTTGGGTTTGCCGCTCTAGGATTTGATGCTCTAGGTCCTCAAGAAGCCGATTTCTTATCTCAAATTCGTTTTGTAATGCTTCTTCCTCCTCTGCCATCACCGATTCTTCTTGCTTTTTTTGTACTGTATCGACCCCTGTTTTAAATTCATGTGCATGTTTTTCCTTAAGGTTAGAATTATTTCTATGAAGGTTTTGGTTTTTCCTTTCATCTAATACCATATCGATATTTTCATGGAGATGAATGATTTTTTCCCTAGACGAGCGTACATCTCGAGTGATTGGTTCTATGTTATGAAAATCTGGAATATGTTTCGATTTACGATGACTAGGTTCTTTTTTCATTTTATGACCAAATCCGATGCAGAGCTTCCTTTTGATTATTAGAGTGGGAGCTTTTATTACTCTCTGATCTATAGGAAAATTACTAGTTATCTTTTTTTCCTTCTTTAAAAAAGCCATTTACCACATCTCTCTCTGTATTACAGGTCGCATCTACCCTCCGGTACTGGTAATGGGTCTTTTTGTTCATTAACATTTCGGAGTGTATAAAATATGATTCGTGCAACAGAGAGCGAACAAGAAGAATAACACAAGATGAGGACTCGAGGTATCCTATACCAATATTATTTGTATTGCAAGTAGGGATCATTTCACATCCTCGTCGTAAAATTATTGTTTTAAAATGGAAGAAAAAATGTACATAATAATAACTATGAAGTAATGGTAATTTTTGGCGACCATATCTTCTCTACGAAGGTTTTATAAAACAATTACCGTATCATGGCAAACAATATGCCAGACAAGTGGAATACTTTTGATCAAATTCCGGTTGAAACGCCATTTGACCTTGAATTGTTACAACGAGAAGTCGGTCAACGTTTTCCCTTCTATGATATGAAATCAAACATCAATACGGTCGCGTTCTTCTGCCGTATCGATGAAGAAACACTTGAGGAAAAATTCGAATCACTTCG
>CAZGIV010000160.1:0-5429 GCA_964526175.1 uncultured Thermoplasmatales archaeon
TCAAAGAGTATAAGATTCCACATATATTAATAAATTTCCTTCTGTAATGTTCTTTTTTATTAAGTTTTCTCTATAAATAATAAAATTAAAAAGGTTATTAAGCAACCACTTCATTCGTCTCTTTTTGATACCAATGAACTTCAAACACAGAGATATTATATCAATCAAGGATTTTTCAAAAGCGGAAATCGATTACATTCTTCATTACGCGAAACGAATGATCCCCTATGCAAAAGCAGAAAAACATACAATGCTGTTGAAGCAACAGATACTGGCGACCCTTTTTTTTGAGCCAAGTACTCGAACAAGACTGAGTTTTGAAAGTGCAATGCACCGATTGGGTGGTAATGTCATTGGGTTTGCAGACCCAAGTGGTACCTCACAGAAAAAAGGAGAAAGTCTCGCTGACACCATCCGCATGGCTGATTCCTATAGTGATGCAATCGTAATCCGTCATCCGCAAGAAGGGGCAGCGCGACTCGCCGCGGAATTTTCTGAAGTACCAATTTTAAACGCAGGAGATGGCGCAGGTCAACACCCAACTCAATGTCTTCTGGATTTATTTACCATATTAACAGAGAAAAAGAAAATCAAGGGAAACAATGTAGTCCTGCTTGGCGACTTGAAGTACGGACGTACTGTGCATTCACTTGCCTATGCATTATCGCTATTCCAAGCGAATCTGACATTTGTCTCTCCTGAGACATTAAAGATGCCGAAAGAAGTAATCAATGAATGTAAAGAATTCGGAGTAGAACCAATCAGTACCTCAAACCTCGAAAAAGCGATAAAGGAAGCAGATGTTCTCTACGCCACACGCATTCAGAAAGAACGATTTCCTGACGCAGAGGAGTATAATCGTGTTGTTGGGAGTTACAAAGTCAACAACGCCTTATTACAGCAGGCGAAGCAAGACCTTATCGTAATGCATCCACTTCCCCGAGTCGTAGAAATCGAACCGGAAGTAGATAAGACCAAACACGCTGTGTATTTTAAACAAGCGTTCAACGGACTTCCGGTAAGAATGGCTCTTCTTTCCCTTATATTAGGGGGTAAAAAAATATGAAAGAATTGAAGGTCACGCCTATTAAGGATGGAACAGTAATTGATCACATCACCCCTGGACGTGCGTTAAAGGTTTTACGGGTGCTAAAAATCCCAGAATCAACCTTCTCTATCGTCAGCGTCCTTATGAATGTAAATGGCAAAAAAGGAAAAAAAGACATAGTAAAAATAGAGAATCGAGAATTAGACCCAAAAGAAGTAGATAAAATCGCGTTAATAGCACCAAAAGCAACCATCAACATCATCCGGGACTACGAGGTGATAAAAAAACACAAAGTTGAGCTCCCCGAGGAGGTCGTTGGTCTCACTAAATGCTCAAATCCGACCTGCATATCCAATGCACGGGAACCAGTTGAGAGCAGATTTCAGGTTATCACCAAAGACCCGCTACGCATCAAATGTTATTACTGCGAGCGAGAACCAGAGGATATCGCAGAAGGAATTATTTAGTATTTTTCCTTATTTTTTCTAACAGTTCTTTTGCATAATCAAGTTTTACTTTTCCGTCATGAACAAGTTGATCTGCGAGTTTTTCGATTTCATTTCCTTGTGCACCTGCCATGACCGCGATGTTTTTTGCATGAAGAGACATATGTCCTTTTTGGATGCCGACTGTTGAGAGCGCAAAGAGTGCAGCAAAATTCTGAGCTAAGCCAAGACTTGCCACAACCTCAGCTAGTTCCCTTGCAGTTTGTATCCCAAGTATTTTTCTACATAGTTTTGCTTTAGGATGCATATTTGCAGCGCCACCGACTATACCAACTGCTAGAGGTAATTCTATTTCCCCTACTAAATCCCCATTGTCATTCTTATGATATTTAGTAAGTGATGTATATTGACCGTTTCGTGCTGCGTACGCATGAGCACCAGCTTCAATAGCACGAAAATCATTTCCCGTGGCGATAATCAAGGAATCAATGCCGTTCATGATGCCTTTGTTATGGGTCGCTGCTCGATAGGGGTCGATAGAAGCAAGGACGTAGGATTCAAGAAATGCATCAACTACTTGACCGCCTCCCATCTTCTCTTTATCGAAGATCGCGGTTGCTTTAACAAGTCGTTTATCCGCAAGATTCGAGAGTATTTTTAATCTGACTTTCCCACCGGAGATCTCCTCCAATACGGGAGCAAGGGCTTCGCACATGGTGTTGACCGCGTTTGCACCCATCGCATCACGTACATCGACAATAAGATGGGTTATGATCATATGACCTAGAGGACTATCAAGTATTCTTACTTCCAGGTCTCTTGCACCACCACCTAAATTAACAAGGATTTTATCCTGAGCGTTCGCAAGCCTAAGAAGCTGCTCTTTATGATCCAGGATCTCCTGAGCAGCTGTAACAACATCCTTTATATGTAATAACTGTAACTGGCCAATCATAAGAGGCTCAGAGCAGGTAGCAGAAAAACCACCTTTGATACGAGCGATTTTTGCTGCGTTACTGGCTGCAGCAACAACACTGGATTCCTCCGTTGCCATTGGGATAATATAGTCTTTACCATTAATAAGAAAATTTACAGCTAGCCCTAGTGGTATTTCAAAGGTTCCAAGAACATTCTCAATCATGCGATCTGCGATGGTGATATCCAGACAAGAAGAAAAAATCTTCATATCATCTTCACTTAGGTTTACGAACTGTGCGACAAATTCTCTTCTTTTTTCTATCGGGAGTTTATAGAATCCTGAGACAACCGAGGTTTTTTCAGCTATTGACATGTTTTTTATGCCTCCTTATGGTATATTCACGAAAACAGTTTATTGTTTTTATATTTGTTTATCTCTCGATTGAATATCCCACCGATTAAAGACCGTTGCCTCCCCGTAGACAATCTTCGTGATACGATGATACGGGATAGCAGCAGTTGTTGTCTCAAGAAACGATCTCCCAATACCGGTAATTTCATCACCGGTAACAATCTTAGTGTTATGGAGTGCGCCTCGGTGAATATACCATATTTCTACTTTTTTTATATCCTTTGTCCATTTAATTCTGTTAAGAATATCACGAACATGTGGCATCTACATCAACGACCGAATATTATAGAGTGCTTGTGACACGTGATCGGCCCCATTTGTTTCAACAATAGGTCCATGGCCCGGATACAGATTTTTGACATTAAGTGTTGCCAATCGTTCAATGGAATGAAGTAATAAATTAAAATCACCACCTGGAAAGTCGTATCGACCAAAACCACCATGAGCAAAAATCGTATCACCTGAGAAAAGAACCTCACTTTTTTTACTATAAAAACAAAGACTGCCAATGCTATGACCTGGTGTAACAAGGACTTCAAATATTTCATTCCCAAGAGTCAATTGCGCTCCATCAACTAACGGAACATCAACGTCGATGTTAGGCATCACCCCGCCAATCATCTCTGCAAATGTACTTTTCCCTTCCTTGAGTTTTAATACAACATCTTTATGGGCAAAGATTTGTACGGTTCCCTTTGCCATCCGAACAATATCTTGAACACCCCCAACATGATCGTAATGCTCATGAGTAAGAAGGATTTGTCGTATTTGATGTAAATTGATGATCTTTTGAATTGTTTCAATAATCATCTGTGAATAAAAACCAGTGCCAGTATCAATAATAGTCGGGATCTCTCCACTAATAACATACACGTTAGAATCATAGTCCCGACCAGGTATCGTAAAAATATCCATAGACATGTAGGTATCTCTTATAAAGAAATAAGTGTATCGAAATTTTAGAGTAAAAAAAATTTTATAAAAAATAAAGATAATAGTAACAATTAAAAGCAACATACCGATTACCCAATTAACTTGCGGGGAGTTGGAATATGAACCATGGAAATATTGTTCATGTTGTAGGTACGGGTACAATAGGAGAACCACTCATTGGATTATTATGTGATGCAAAAGAGGATCTCGGTATCGACGAAGTAACATTTTACAAGCACAGCCCCACGCTTGAAGACCGCCCAAAAATAAAAGGAATGATAAATAGAGGCGCTAACCTCTGTATCTCCGATGACAAAGTCAAAGAATTTCAAGAGCTTGGGCTTGAACCAATGTATGGGGCAGAGGAAGCAATCAAACGAGCCTCTGTTATTATCGACTGTACACCGAAAGGCACAGGACTGATGAATAAAGAAAAATACTACAATAAATATAAAAATAAAATCAAGGGATTTATCGCGCAAGGATCTGAGTTTGGATTCGGAAAAATGTACGCTCTCGGAATTAACGATGATGCAGTTACCAAAAAGGATCAGTTTATTCATGTGGTGAGTTGCAACACGCATAATATGGCGGTATTAATCAATACTCTTGCAATTGAGAAGAAAAAAAGTCACTTGAAAGAAGGGCGATTTCTCTGCATTCGACGAGCCAATGATATCAGTCAGGTGAAAAGTTTTGTGCCGTCCCCTGAGGTTGGAGCCCATAAAGACGAAAAAATGGGGACGCACCACGCAGTCGATGTCTACCATTTGTATAAAACATTAGGAATTAATTTAAACGTGTTTTCAAGTGCGATGAAACTTAACACCCAGTATATGCATTGTATCTGGTATGATCTCAAACTTGATACGAAAATCACAAAAGAAGGGGCAATAAAAAAGTTTTCTGAGAACCCTCGAGTTGCAGTCACATATAAAAAATCAGCGAACCTTGTTTTTTCATTTGGCCGGGATCATGGTCATTATGGAAGAATTCTAGATCAGACAGTGGTTGTCATCCCAACGATACACGTGATTAACGAAAACGAGGTCATCGGTTTCTGTTTTACCCCACAAGACGGAAACGCACTTCTTAGCAGTATCGCAGCAACCGAACGATTTTTATATCCTGATTCGTACGATGAGAAACTAAAATGCCTTGGTGCATTTTTAATGCAAGAAGTATAAATATTTTTACACGAAGAAATAACCCTTATTTTATTTTCTTTCATTATTTTTTTTTAATGAAAAAAGAGTAAATAAAAAAAGAAAGAAAAAAGAAGATTCCTCGATTAGGAGGAATACCCGCCAAGCATCAAACTCGGGTCTCCAAGAAGGGCCCAGTTGGTGATAACGAACCCTTCGATTTGGTTTATTTCTTCTTCTGAAATGAACTTTTGAATCGCAAGGCTGTGCGCTTGTGCTAAGTGTGTCGCGCCGTTCATACCAATCTCCCAGAAGAAATTCGACTCAAGCTCTCCGCTGAGAGTGACAGGATTACCTTCATATCCCATTCCATAACCAGTACATCCAGTTGAAGCAATCGCACCCCCGCGAGGCTTTATAACAAGACCCCAGGAGAAGCAAACAAAACCAGGTAACCCGAAACAGAAATAGCTTGTTCCGTTTTTATCTTTCATAGCTTGGAGCATAGAGACATTGTACATCGCATT
>CAZGIV010000161.1:0-5370 GCA_964526175.1 uncultured Thermoplasmatales archaeon
GGGTTGGGCCTAGATATTTTTCTTTTTTATTGATTTTACCGTTTTTTCTGAAGCTCTGTTCGAGATAATAGTACGTGTTGCCATTGATGATCTTTTTCTTTACTGAAACCATACATAGGTATTACCCCTACAAATTAATAAACTTTCCTATTTTTAGTAAAATGTAGGGGTAAATACCGTGAAACAAGAGACATAATGAAGAACGTATATTAGGAGGAAAAAGGATTCATCTCCATTGTTTCAGAAGGTGACTTTTTGAAGAACGAACAAAAAAGGAGGAAGGCGAAAGAAGAGTTGAATGATTTCACTGAAGAAGACGTCACGGTTCCGTTACATACCCTTGTCATCGACAAACGGACCGAGGTGAAAATACGCAACATGGCTGACTACAGTGACGTCTTTGCTGCGATAGAGGGAACCGTGGTGGCGTTCTGGCAGGAGGAGACCAGGATCCATGACAGGGACGTCCTTTCCGCCTATACATCGCTTCTTCAGGATTTCGACCATCAGCCTGAAGGCTCCCTGGCATCAGAAATAGCAAAATGCGTAAAAGCGATCCTTCTCTCCAGAAAACAGGAGAAGCTAAAGGACTATACCTACGGGGAGATCACCAGCTGTCTGTCCATGCTTCTCACGATTGCCAAGGATCATCAGAGCCCCGATGGGACTGGATACCTGAAATGGGTCAAGACCTTCTTTGAGGGGAACATGCCGATGGATATGAACACCATCATCGAATTTATGTTAAAAAACGATTTGTGATGTTGGTTTTTGGTTGCACCAACTCTTTGTTTCCACCAAAAAAAAAAAAAAAAAAAAAAAAAAAAAAAAAAAACCGTGAGAGAGATGAAAAAGAACCAAGAAGTCATCTGCCCGATTTGTCTGATGAGTTTAGGGAAACGAACCTGTCCCCTGGTCCATCATCGTATCTGCCCGGTGTGCTGCGGACAAACGAGATCAACGAGAAATTGCTCCCAAGAGTATTGCACCCATGGTTATGAAAAAATATGGTTGGAGGAGACGAGACATGGACTACGGGAACAGAAAATATACTGGTCACCAACCACAGAGGATATCGAAGCGGAGCTTACAGGGGAGCTCATCGCCTGGTGTTACCGACCAATCCCAGCGCTGGATGGGAAACGACCCATCGATGTCTCAAAATCAGCCGAAGGGAAAAAGAAAATCCTCGCACTGCTGCAGAGCGCGGAAAACAAGGGAAAAACACTCAAAGGACCTCATTGGCAGCCGATAGATTATACCATCATCAAAAAGAAGTTAGGATTGTTATGAAACAGCGATTCAACGAAAAAAAAACAGGAAGCAAAATCGTTATATGAACGATGGTCGATTCAAGGCGTGAGGGAGGCGATATCCATAGCCCATAAAAAGATGGAGAACGAACGATTCTTCAGCAAGTTTGAACAAACACTTAAGGAGAAATACGGGGCGATGGCTACTGACATGCTGGAGTTCTTCGATGATTTCACGATGTTTTTCACCGAAGAAAAAATCCCGGTCAGGACCTTTGCCAAGGAACATATCAATATGTTGATGTCGGAGTATCTGCACTATGAGGGTCTCACCGATGCAGAGTGCTCTATGGCGTATCAGATGCTCCTTGATTTTACCGATTTCTCCTCAAAAAACAACATCGACACTGCATTCTTCAAGCATTTCCTTGAAACGGAGAAAGAAACCATCTATGAGTATTGGGTGTATGACGCCGACTCAGAATTCGATTTCCAGGTATTCTTCGATAACTTTGACTCGTTCTATGACCTGATGCGATCGGAGATAAAAACGATGAAACCTGATTTTGACAAAGCGATTCATTTCATCGAACATATACACCGTCTCCTCACTACAATCCGTTCTTTTGCCATTCAGACAAAAAAGGATAACCCTACTATCTCTGATGAGGCTCTCCAGAAACTGTTAGGAGAACGCATGCGGGAGGAGTCCATGGACTTCAGTATCAAAGAATGCTCCGAGGAAACCATCCTGTCTTTGCCTAAAGATCTCGCAAAAAGATTCGTTGAAATTGGTTGTAAGGTCCTTGAGTTGAACCATCATACGAGGGGGTCATCAGAATATCTCAGTACATTGGATAATCTTCTCCGGTTCCTTGAAACACTCAGTCAGGATATTCAGAAAGTAAAAAATAAAAGGAAAAGCACGGGATGAAGACTGTATACAAGGTCTTTTGCCCATAAAAAAAAAGAGATGTGGTGTGCTTATGAAAGGGACGGAGAAGCGACTAGAAAAGAACAGGCGTATCCCAGTATCAATTGATTTCAACGAGCTCATCACTGCCTGTGAACAATCAACGGATTCAACGCATTTTTTCATTGACATCACAAGGAGTACTATCATAAGGATTGATGAATCGAAGGATATAGGTTCACAGACGAAGGTGCGTCAGATGGGAAAAAACAAACGATATCTGAAGATTCCGACGCGTGACATCTCAGATGAAGCATTCGTCATGGAAACATTCCTGTATGAACCACGAATAAATGCCTCTGAGGAGATATCACCGGAGATGCTCCAGACGGAGAGCGGGGCCAGGCAGTTTCATCAGATGCTCGCATCACAACCATCTTTCAAACAACAATGGTTGGACTATCGGGCTGCCGCGTTGCGAAATGCGCTGCTTAGCTGGCTTTGTGATAACTCCATTGAACTGACGAACCAACAGCTCCTCCCACCGATAGAAATTAAGGAGCTGACTGCAGAGGAGATACACCGGTTACCCGATGAAATCAAAGACTTCAAACCATACGCCTGTCTTCGTTGCCACAACAACACTGGGATGAAAGCCCGTATTTTTTCCATAAACATCTCACCTGAGAACAGGCTCATCGAACAGGAGACAAGCCGGATAATGAAAGAACAATTCGGTATCTCGCATCATAGTGGGTGGAGTGGAGGAGACCAGGAATTCCTAACAGCATCACAATGCCCACAATGCGGTTGTGAGGAGATCTTCTGGGATTATTGACTCTTGTGTTAATCAGACTGCTGGATCGTTTGATGAAATAAACACATGACAGTAATTTATAATGCAAAAATTTATAAACTATTTTGCACCCTGTTGGACTGAATTTATGATTAGAGTAATAATGATGCAATCAAAAATCATGATTGGAGTAATACAACATATGATAAGATGTCAACTAAACCTTGCATCTAATTTTAAGTCTTTATTAGTTCTTTAAAAAGATTTTTTATTGATTCACCATCAACAAGCAGATGTTCTGCAGCTGTTAAAAAATCGTCATCTGATTCTAAGAATGGTTTTAACTTTTCAAACCTATCTTTTTCTAACAAAATCTTTGATTCTTTCATCAATTCCGTAACTTTTTTATTTGAAAAAAAGGATATCGCATAGATATCGCAGATATCCTTTATTCTTTTGTCGTCTGTTCTATTCGGCACACTTTTTATCTTTGTGGAAAGCAATATTTCGGGTGCTGGGATCCATAACAGTTTTTTGAATGTTGTAAGTTTCGTTCTCATTGTGGTTTTTTCAAATACCTGATTTAATAGATCTTCATCAAGTGGGTCAAAGTTGAAAATCTTCCGAAACGATGGATGCACATTATCTACCATCAGATCAATATACATTTTGAATACATTGTGGGCAGGTTCATTTTTTGATTCTTCGCTTGTTAATTCCATTCCATTTTCAATTGATATATCTTTATAATATCGGGATCCTTGTGATTGAAAACCGTTTTTTTCCAATAGCGATATCGTTTTTCCCATCGTCGTATTTTTTAATTGTTGTTCCTTGAAATTCATATCAATATGAAATCCCAGGTCAATATCTTTTGATCCTAAATAGTCGGATCCCGTTTCTTTTTTATACATTTCATTTACCGTAAAAAATACTGCCCATCCACCCAATAGACAAATTGGTACTTCTAAGAGATCTATCATCTGCTGTAGATATTTGTATGCATTGTCTGTTTCATATTTTTGATATAAGGTCATGATATTCTCTTGCCATGAGCATTTTTCCTGCTTCTTCTGCAACGCCTTTTTCTCTGAGGAGATCTACTATTAATTGTGGTATTGACACAAGGGTAATGCCTTCCTTTTTTAGGGTATGATAGAATATATAGTTGTCCTCCCGCAGTAATCTGAAATTTCCTTTTCCAACAAGACCGTTTTCTGTGAGGAGCTTATGCCATGCGATTGCCTCGTTTTCATCGATGTAAATTTCGATACGTGATGGAAACAAATAGTTTTGTACAAGGGATTCGGCATAGTATGTTGTTAAGGCGTATTTGAGAGTCGTTTTTTTTAAAAGATCTAAAGGATTTTGGATATTGTATTCCCTATATGGCGGGTACTCGTTTATTTCTAGCCAGTAATTAAATAATCCGGGGATATCAAGAATTTTATCTTCTTTTATGAGATTCTTTTTCTCTAATCGTTTTAAAAATGAATGTGTCCATGGTTGTGAGCATCCTGCTTCCTTTGAGATAAGAAATTGATATAATGATCCATCAGGGTGTGTCAGTAATACTCGTAGGATTCGTTCTCTTTTTTTACCTTTCACAAAATATAGCAATAAAAACACATATATAAATGTTACCTATATAGGTAGAAATTACCATATATAAATAATGCCTATAATTACTCCATATGTTAGTATCCCCGTGTTCGTATAAGAGAAAAAATGATTATTTACTATGAAGATAGATTAAAACTCGTATGAAGGAATCATAATAGATACTAGGGAAAAGAAAAAAAGATAGGTCTTCTCTGAATGATCGTGCGATGTTCTCGAAGATATCACCAGATTTTAGAGTTCGATGGAGAACCATAGAATTGTACGGATATGTTTTTAAGGAAAGAAATGTTTTGAAATGGTTGAAGGTGGCCTATAGTGGATTGGAATGATATGATGATGGACTGGGATCATATGATGAATTGGTGGGGGTTCCCGTACATGGGATTTTTTATGATCGGCCTCTGGCTTGTTTTTATCGTTGTCGCATCTTTAGTATATCGGGATGCAGAGAAGCGAGGGATGAATGGTATACTATGGTTTATCCTGGTCATCATCCCTTGTGTCGGGATTCTTTTTCTGATACTGTATCTGATTCTTCGTAATGACAAACCCCTGCAGGGTTCTCCTCCTAAGGACGCTTTGCAGATCCTGGATGAGAGGTACGCAAAAGGGGAGATACCCAAAGAGGAGTACGAGCAGAAGAAAAAAGACTTGAAGAGTTAATACAATATCATCATCGTTCCCATACCATAAGGCATGAATTTCTTAGGATAGGTTTTCAAGGATGAAATGAGGTACATGATAAAAAAACGATATTTGATGATCATAGGATTCGCCATCGGTAT
>CAZGIV010000162.1:0-5305 GCA_964526175.1 uncultured Thermoplasmatales archaeon
GGATGGAGAGAAAGCAGTTATTTCTCCTGAGATGTTAAAACCTCTTATTATCAGGTCGCTTCGGAGAAGTAGCGTGCGGAAGAAAATCGCAGATTACCTGTTTGAGATAAGCCCAAGTGGCAGTTACACTTCTGAGATTGCGTACAATGTGAAGACCACACCAACGAACGTGATTGGAGCCATCCGTGGTATGAATTCCCGGTACCGTGGTGATGAGTCGTTGATGAGTCTGAATCTTGTTGAGCAGATTGAGGGCGGCAAACATCGGGACATCAAGTTGTACAGGATCACTGATTTTGGCAAAGAAATTGTAGAAGGTCTTCGAGACAACAAGAAGCGGTTCTAACTAAAATTTTTGTATCATCCTATTTTTTTTTTTACAGCGAAACTGATAAAAAAAGGCGCTGCGTTATCCTCGTATTGGGAGTTAGATAATATATGGCTGAAGTCGACCTAAAAGAACTACTTTCTACGTATGATACAAAGAACCTGGCGATTGCGACGGTCTGTTCGCATTCCAGCCTTCAGATTTTTCATGGTGCGAGAAAAGAGGGGTTTAAAACAGTAGGTATCTCCGTTGGTGAGGTAAAGAAATTCTACGATGCGTTTCCCCTCGGTAAACCAGATGAGTTTTTCATTGTTGATAACTACAAGGATATTGCAAAATACGCAGATGAGCTCCGGCAAAAAAATGTTATTGTAATCCCCCATGGTTCATTTGTTGAGTATCTTGGTCCGAAGAATTTTCTGAACCTTCAGGTACCAACGTTTGGAAACCGACATGTGTTGATGTGGGAGTCAGACCGTGAGAAAGAGCGAGTCTGGCTTGAGGGCGCCGGTATTACGATGCCAAAGGAGGTAAAAGATGCGCGAAACATCGAAAAACCAGTCATCGTAAAGTATCATGGTGCGAAAGGTGGGAAAGGATTCTTTATCGCAAAAACATTCGCAGAGTTCTCCAAGCGAGTAAAACATGATAAGCCGTATACGATCCAAGAATTCGTGATGGGCACCAGATATTATCTTCATTATTTCTACTCCCCGATTCAGGATAATGCGTATAAACTGTCGAAAGGTAGTCTTCAGCTGCTTTCCATGGACCGCCGTGATGAAACCACAATTGATGAGGTGCAACGACTTGGTTCTATCGCAGAACTCGAGGAACTTGGGATTCATCCGACATTCGTCGTTACCGGGAACATCCCGATCGTGATGAGGGAATCACTCTTACCTCAAGTCTTTAAAATGGGGGAAGCAGTCGTTGAGAAATCACTAGAGCTTTTCGGTGGTATCATCGGCCCGTTCTGTCTTGAGACCGTGGTGACAGAGGATTTGGAGTTCAAGGTCTTTGAGATCTCCGCTCGCATTGTCGCTGGAACAAATCCCTATGTCTCAGGCTCACCGTATTCTGAGTTGATTGAATCTAACCTATCCACGGGTCGGCGGATCGCCCAAGAGATACGGTATGGGATAAAGCAGAATAAGCTTGAAGAAATCCTCAGTTGAGGCATAGCATGTTGACCTTGGTGTTAGCCGAAGCTGAAGTCGAACTGATGCCAGCTGAGCTTTGTCATCATCCCGCGGTGATTGCGCATGGGAGACAACGGAAAAAACAACCAAGCCAGATTCTATTGGATTCAAACTATGATCATGCGGCGATGGGGCATCTCCCTGAGGGGAGACGACGAGGACGTCCTGATATCGCCCATCTTTTTTTACTGACGGCTCTCGAATCTCTCGTCAATAAACACGGTCAATTAAACCTTCTTATTCATACAAGAAATGACCTGGTTATCCATGTGGATCCAAAGACACGGATTATGAGGAATTATGAACGATTCCTCGGGCTATTAGAGCAGCTCTTTCAGAATCATTTTGTGCCTGATAGCGCACAACCGCTTCTTTCTTTACAAGAAAATCTATCACTTAAACAAATAATAGAACAGCAACAAGCAGACCAGGTCATCGCGCTTTCAAAGGACGGGACATCGGTGATCCTCCCTGAGTATCTCAAAGAACTAAAACGACAGAAAAAAACCCATCTTCTCTGCATCATTGGTGGGTTCCCCTCCGGTCCGTTTCATACGGATATCAAAACAATCACCACGGAGACTATTTCTCTGTACCCAGAGCTGCTTCCCGCCTGGACGGTCGCAAGTGAAATTCTTGTCAATTATGGGAACATATACCGGTAGAGTGTGACCATGATCCCGATCTGGGCCCACATCCTGTTCTCTGCTTCATCAAAAATCACTGACTGTGGTCCATGTGCAACGTCTTTAGTCACCTCATAATCATAATATGCTGGGAGACAGTGAAGGAAGATCGCATCTGGTTTCGCAGCACTCATCAGTGTGGTGTTCACCGTGTATCCTTTGAACTCTTTGATTCGTTTTTCTTTTTCGGTTTCATCACCCATCGATACCCAGGTGTCGGTGGCGATAACATCAGCACCTGCTGTTGCATTCTGTAATTTATCAGTGACTTCTACCGTTACTCCGAGTTTTTTTGCTTCTTCACGGTAGTATTTCTCAGGCCAGTATTGTTTTGGTGCGACGATCCGGATGTTCATCCCCGCTATCCCACAACCAAGTAAATAGGAATGTGCCATGTTGTTGTTCCCATCGCCGAGGTACACAAACTGTAACCCTTTGAGGTTCCCTTTATGTTCTTGAATGGTCATCAGGTCGGTAATCACTTGGCAAGGGTGTTCTTTGTTGTCTAATCCGTTGATGACTGGGACAGTTGCGTGTTTCGCCAGTGCTTTCATTGCTTCATTACTCTTCGCACGATACATGATCATGTCCACATAACGGGAGAGCACCAGGGCGGTATCCTCAATGCTTTCTCCTCTCCCAAGCTGGATATCATTGGTGGAAAGGAAGATTGCGTGACCACCTAGTAAGGTCATTCCTGTCTCAAAAGAAACCCGTGTTCTCGTACTGGGTTTTTCAAATATCATCCCAAGGGTTTTTCTTTTTAAATGTTCGATGCGTTTTCCTTTCTTTGATTGTCGTTTAAGTTTTATACTTAGGTTTATGATGTCATGTAAATCATCTTTTACATCTAACATGGAAATAAGGTCTTGTTTCATCGAACAAGGAAATCGGGTTTCCTTCTTTAAACATATCGGGAGGTGAGAAAGGCATTTATCCCATGAAACGATGTGGATACTACGATGGGTGTTGATCTAGGAGATTTATTTACCAAAGAACCATGTGCGTTTGAGGATTTTCGCGATCGCGTCGTTGCACTTGATGGGTACAACATCCTGCATCAGTTTCTCTCCAGCATCCGGCAGCGTGATGGTACCCCCTTAAAAGATGCGCAAGGGAGGATTACCTCGCATTTATCAGGCTTATTATATCGGTCTGCGAACCTAGTGGCTGCGAAGGTCTGCCCGGTGTATGTGTTTGATGGGGCGCCTCATCTATTAAAAGCACGAACCATTCAACAACGACGGGAACGAAAGGAGCAAGCGGAGCGGGACTGGCAGGAAGCACTAAAAAAAGGTGATCTAGAAAAAGCAAAGTCAAAAGCGCAACAAACCTCTCGGGTGACCAGCGAGATTATCGATCAGAGCAAACAGCTCCTTGAAGCTCTTGGAATCCCCTATATCCAGGCGCCATCTGAAGGGGAAGCGCAAGCTAGCTACATGGTTCAAAAAGGTGATGCCTATGCGGTCGGGTCACAGGATTTCGACTGTCTGCTTTTCGGAGCCCCGATCCTGGTAAGAAACCTAACCTCCTCGGAGAAACGAAAACTCCCAAACAAACAGGCTTATACGGCGGTGCATCCAGAACGCATCCGTCTTGAGCCTGGTCTTCAAAAACTAGGAATCTCACGAGAGCAACTCGTTGATATCGCGATACTCGTCGGTACAGATTTTAACGAAGGAATAAAAGGGTATGGCCCGAAAAAAAGCCTAAAGCTTCTTCAAGAAAAAGGAAATCTTGAGCATGCTTTTGATCTGTTACAGGATTCTGAACCGACACTCTCATCCGATGAAATTGTGGCGGTGCGAAACATATTTCTTGATCCTGCTATCACTGATGATTATGTACTTCAATGGTCAAAACCTGATTCATCTGCGGTGATCCACCTGTTGTGTGACGAGCATCAATTCTCCAGGAGTCGTGTCGAACCTATCCTTGAGAACTTTTCAGCATTAAAGCAACTGACCAAACAAAAAAACCTCTTCGATTTTTAAGAAAGATGCCTAAAATATTAATCACATTGATTTTATTGATAAATTATCTGAATTTAATTTATATACTCATTTAAGGACGTTTTTTTGTTTGTACGTAATAAATTTCGTTATTTATGAAAGTGAATGATAGTCCCCTGTGATTTTTTTGACTATTTCATTGTTCTTTATTATAAAAGAAAAGTATATATAGGGATTAGCTAGTTAAGTACAAATTGAAAATACTTATAATCTATTGATAGAAAATAGGGGAATATTATGAGAGAAAAAACCATGAGAAAGTTAATCATTCTTTTTGTAGGCCTTTTTGTTACAACAGCAAGCGTTCTCCCAAGTATTGGTGCCATGTCACCAGAATTGCAGACCATAACCACAACCAGTTCTGATGATGTAGTTATAACCGTGCAAAATAGCGGGAGTATCACCACACTTCATTATACTTTGGATACGTTTTCTATGACCCCAGTGATGATTAATGATAAACAATACGTAAACATTGCCTTGGGAAAAGAACCTACCAGTCTTATCGCTGGTGCACCTGATCTTCCCTCGATATCTCGAAGCATTATTATCCCAAATGCTGTAAGTATGAACATCCGCGTTGTCGCGTCATCTTTTACGCAGTATGACAACATCTTTGTCGCTCCCTCCAAAGGTAACCTGTTACGAACTGTAAACCCTGCAGATGTGCCATATGAGTTTGGCGATATTTACACTCAGAACACGTGGTATCCGTCATCAATCGCAGAACTCCAAGAGTCGTATTACCTAAGGGATTTTCGTGGTCAAGTCGTCATGATTCATCCCTTCCAGTATAATCCTTCGCAAGCAACACTGCGGTTCTACAACGATATCACCGTTGAAATCTCCCCTGCCCAACAGGCTCCTCTGAGCAGTGTTAACCAATACCCGCTTTCACAGATTGATAACGATTTCCTCTCCGTGTATACGCATCACTTCATTAACTTTAATTCCGCCAAATATGAACCTGTTTCTGAACAGGGCAATATGCTGGTCATTACGTACGATAGTTTCTATACTAGTATGATTCCCTTCGTAGAGTGGAAAAATCTGAAAGGAATTCCTACTGAAATGGTG
>CAZGIV010000163.1:0-5305 GCA_964526175.1 uncultured Thermoplasmatales archaeon
AAGCGATGAAAGGAACCGTAAAAGAACAAGAATGGTACGGGATGGAGGACTAGAACATGGCGTTGAAAGATCTTCCACTTGACGAATGCCTTCTTCAAGGAAACGCATCCTGTCCCGGATGCCCAGCGACCACTGGATTACGCATGGTGTTAAAAGCACTAGGCAAGAAGACGATCATGGTTGTTCCAGCGTGTTGCACTGCCGTCATCGAAAGCCTGTATCCTCATACCTCATTTGATATCCCGGTGATGAACATCGCCTTTGAAGCAGCAGCAGCGGGTGCGTCTGGAGTCGAAGCAGCGTTACGTCAGCAGGGACGTTCAGATATCACGGTTGTCGCCTGGGCTGGAGACGGTGGGACATATGATATCGGCATTCAAGCACTCTCCGGAGCCCTTGAGCGAGGAACCAATTTCATTTACATTTGTTACAACAACCAAATCTACTCAAACACCGGTATTCAACGAAGTGGGGCAACCCCCTACGCCGCTTGGACGACAACAACAGTCAGTGGAAAAAACGAATTTCGAAAAGAGATGGGAGAAATCGTCCTTGCACATCATATCCCTTATGTAGCACAAACCTGCATTAGCTATCCAGAGGATGTATACAATAAAATAACGAAAGCCAAGAACATGAAAGGCCCAAAATATATTGAGATTCTTGCACCATGCCCGCCAGGATGGCGGTTTTCCATGGATAAAACCATTGAAATGGGACGCATGGCAGTTGATACCGGTGCATGGTCATTATGGGAATGCGAAAACGATGTGATGACATTCAATGGAAAAAGTAAGCTTATCTTAGAGAAAAAGATCCAGCGTAAACCTGTTGAAGAATGGATAAAATATCAGGGCCGGTTCGGTCATCTGTTTAGACCAGAGCGGGATGAAAAACGGCTCAAAGCAATTGAGGATTTCACAGATTCTGTTTGGGAACGCTATCGGAAGTGTTACGCAAAAATATAAGAAATAAACAAGAACATCCCCTTCAAGAGAGAAGATTATTTTTCTTGTAAAACCCGCGCTCCTTTCTCGTCGACCGTACAATAATAAATCTTACCGAATGGAGAAAGAATCTTACAAAGCATCGGAGTATCTCCTATGGCAAATATCGAGTTCCCAAGCATGCACATACTTGCCATCCCATACCTGTTTGCTGCCTCAATTGCATGTAGCACTATTTTATCGGCAAGACCAATCTTTTGCGTAAACTCCCATGCGAGAGAGAAAAGATGTTCAACTGTAGGTTTCTGCAAGAGTTTTTTTGTACAGTACCGTCCATATGATGCTATCTCATCAAGTTTAACTTTATCGGTAAGTATCGTTCTTGTCTCAATCTTTTTACCAATCACACAGAGCACAATATCGTATTTCCCAGGGATATGTTCGAGCATCCCCCACGGGGGAAGCCCTGCTTTTCGTCGAATCTCAATTCCACCAAAACTACTTGCGATAACATCACCAAGTCCGGTATGTAATTGGACTTCTGCATAATGAGCCGCCTTTATGGCGTTCTCCCGGGGGAGATGAAGAAGGTCTGCAAGAGCAAGGGTAGCGCTCAATGCACCTGCCGCGCTCATGCCAAACCCCTGGCTTACCGGCAGATCCACCAGGGTATTTACCGTGATCCTCAATGGCGTGTCGCTTACAAGATAGTCCAAGGCTAATTTCGTTACCGGCGCAGGCGATGGTTTTCCATTGATTTGAACAGCTATCTTATGAGGTGATGCTGGTGTTACAGTCACCTGGCTAATAGCACCCAAAGACATAGCAATACCCGCACCACATGAACCGGAGTGCTCTACATCCTGCTTAGAATACACCGGTTCAAAAAACGCAGAAATATGCCCAGGAGCAAAAGCAATTCCCTTCATAGGCCTCACATCAATCTAACGGAACATATCAAGGATAACAGAAGCAAGCTCTTCTTTTTTTCCTTTCTTCCAGGTGCTTTTTCCTTTTTTTGATAGAAGAAGAATTTCATTATGTTCCCCGCCAAACCCAGCAAGCGTATTCCCAACAGCACCATCAAGATGGTATTTTATAAGCAGCTGATGTGTCTTTCTTTTAACATTTTTCTTTTTTTCTTCTGTTTTAAACGCAATGATTTTTGCATCCGGGACTCGCAAACGCAGCGTCTCAAGAATAATTGGTGCTTGAGTACAATCAATGCAGAATTTTTCTTTTCCTGAAGGAATTTTTCCTTTCTGTTTTTTTGGAATATAATTCGCGATTGCAGCACAGATAATAATACAATCAAAACGGTGTACGGAATTGCTTTTCAGTAATTTCATGATATCTGAAACAGTCTCAAAACGTTTGAACGGGATATAGGCAGGAACCGGCTCTGTTCCATAACCATACCACAGTTCAACATCGGCCCCACGTTCGAAGGCGCTCACACTAAGGGAGATTGCTGTTTTCCCAGAACTCCGATTCGTCAACACCCTGATATCATCAACAGGTTCTCCGGTAGCCCCCCCGATAACCAGGATCCGTTTCTTTTGCAAATCACGTCGCCCAATGATACGAATGACGGTCTCAACGATCTCTTGAATCTCTGGGAATTTCGCTTTGTTTCCCGAAATATAAGGGTCAATAAATAACACACCATGGTCCTTGCAGATGTGAATATTTTTTTGGACAATTCGATGGTCGTACATGGATAAATGCATAGCAGGCACAAGAAGGATCGGCACTCCAGAACCTATCGCAGTGGTTGCACAGGTGGTCACTGGTGTGTCATCAATACCCCGCGCGATCTTCGAAATCGTGTTTGCTGTACAAGGTGATATCAAAAGGAGATCAACCGGATCTTGAACCAAACCACACCAGGAGACATGCTCAGTCTGACCGGTGAGCTGAACGACAGGTCTTTGAGAGGTAGCAAATTCTAAAGCATCAGGATGAATAATGCGGGTTGCCGAAGGAGTCATTACTGGGTAGACGGCGGCTCCATGACGGATGAGCTCCCGTGCAAGTTTAACACATTCAACCGCAGCTATACTGCCAGTTACCCCAAGAACAATTCGTTTATGAAGAAGTTTGTTGGTTTTCTTCCCGCGCAATTCTTCTGCAGGATGCATTTCATCACAATTCTTTTATCGTACAACCAGGACTGATCTGCTTGCGTGACGTACTACTTTGTCGGTGACACTTCCAAGTAAAAATCTTCCCTCTTTTCCATATCCTTTGTAACCGACGAGAATAATATCGCTATCATATTTTTTTGCAACAAGCAGGATTTCATCAGCAGGGTCACCTGCTTCAACTGCTACATCCACTTTACCAATTTTTCCCTCCAGGCCTTTTGCGATTTTTCCAAGAGTTTCCATCGCCTTTTCTTTGAAGGTCCCTGCGGTAACAACAGTGCTTAAATCAATCGTTGGCAGGAGCATGTTTGTAAACATTGATTCAACTAATGCGGCAGGGATGACCGTGAGAATAACAAGTTCATCATCAAGTGTTGCGCATTGAGCTGCCACATCAATAGCTTTCGTCGATGCTTCTGATCCATCATAGGCGACAAGTAATTTTTTCATATTTCATCACAGTGCTGCTAGTAATGATGAACTGGCTAAAAAAGATTTTGTATTCTCCGTCTCAGAATGAAGAGGATATGTTCGAAGTAAAAACCGTGTATTTAGTCATGGTTTGGGTCGACATTCCTTCATTATTTACATAGATACATGATAAAATCTGAAAGAGGTAAACCTTCTTCCCATCGCATGATATAATTCCCACTTTTACTTCGACAAAGTGTTGGGAGTCGATTGTGTAGAATCTTTGCTCTTCCCTCAAGCTGATGAATCTCCATGGTAAAGAGTCTCCAGCAATCACCACCGTGGCCTTTCAAACGAAAACCATAGACCGGTAATGTCTTTGTTTTTTCACATTCACGTTGCATCTTTTCAGCTTGTCGTTGCAGTTTACCATCCACACTACTGAAATGCAACGTGTCCGTATTACTTGATTTTATCTCCATCAGGAAAGCAATATCGCCTCTCAGAGCAACTAAATCAACGCCAAACGAGCCTGCAGCACGGACGACAATAAATGGCTTCTGCTGAGTGAGGAAATACGCTGCTTTCTCTAGAGCAGAACACGTTTTTGTCATTCTGGAAAGAATTTTTTCATCTCCCTCAAGGATACCTTTTAATTCTCGTTCGTACACACTGCTCATATGAAAAAGGTAAAATACCTCGTTATGTTTTAATGTTTGGGATTGGAGCGTTCAATCAGTCAGCGATTTGGTGAATAACACATGAGCAAAGATGTTCTGGTTAAAGAGGTTATGAAGACAAAACCGGTGATTGTACAACCATTTACAACGGTTTTAGAGGCAGCTCGAATCATGAAGGACAACAAAATCGGCAATGTGATTATCGCAGAAATAAATCATCCAATCGGAATACTGACGGAAAGCGATATTATTAAAAAAGTAGTCTCCGAAGGAAAAAACGCACAGGATGTGCTCGTAGAAGAGGTCATGAGTAGCCCTATTATTGTCGCAGAGCCGTATATTTCCCTTCAAGAGGCATTAAAGATTATGGGGAAGTGCAACATCAGGAGACTTCCTATCATAGAAAAGAATCAGCTTGTTGGGATTATCACACAACGCGATATCTCTCGGTTATCACCAGCGTTGACAGAGATCGCCCATGAATGGTCCAGCATCGAAACAAAAGATGCGGAATATGTGCGGAGCCAGACGTTTTCTGGAAAATGTGAAGATTGTAATGCATTATCGACAAGTCTAAAAAGTATTGATGGCCGATTACTCTGTGACGATTGCATTGATGGGTTAAAATATGAATAATATTTTTTTTACATAAATGAAAAAGGAGGAAAACAGTGATGAAAGTAAAAGAAATAATGACTACGAAAATAATATCAGTCGATAAAGATGATAGTCTGAAACGCGTTTTGGACCTCATGAAAAAGCATGATATCACAAAGATACCGGTGCTTGAGGAAAAAAAATTTTTTGGTCTTGTGACTGACAATGTGATTGCCCATAAGCTTGGGTCGATTCGAAAACGAAACGTGACTGCCTCGCGGTTGCATGCATCGTCAGTGACAGAGAAAGATGTACACGTGATCTCGCCAGAGGAGGAGGTAAAAAATATTTTAAAATCTGTTGGTGAACCAGGTCCAACATTGCTTCCTGTCGTTGAAAAAGAAAAGCTTATTGGCGTCGTAACAAAAGCTGATTTGTTACCATTAGTGACCAGTAAAAATCAACTGTATTCAATCATGCAAAAAAAAGTCCATGCCGTAAGTCTTGATGACCGAGTGATTCA
>CAZGIV010000164.1:0-5275 GCA_964526175.1 uncultured Thermoplasmatales archaeon
GAAAAGCTGGAAGTTCAAATCATGGGGAAGTGGATTCGGATCCGCACCCGCAATTAATAATGTCATAATCGTCGCCCAATTTGAGTACCCCCAATATGTCCCTATAAACATTGCCTCATGAAGTAAAATCGGACTTTGTGAACTATTGTGTCGGCACCAGGCACCTTGTGGATATGTATTCGGTGTTTGAATCGCATCAATCGTAATCCAATATTTTGTGTCCGCGTTGAATGTTATCGATTCTGGGAGTGCACAAGAATAGTTGGCGACCCAATAGGCATTCCCGTTATCAGGACGCGTGTAATTAAACCAAAAACTTCGTGTAATTGATGCATCAGGTATAGTCTGGTTATAAATCACGGTACCCGGCCAGCTTCCATTGCCGATATCACTCCAAAAGAGAATCCGCCAATCCCAATTATAATCATGTTGACCTGATGCTAATTGGCACTGGAAATATCCTCCCTGCCAAGCTACACTTGTGACTGTTTCTTGTGCATCAAGTTGAAAATCATCAGCCGGGAATGCAATTCCTTCAGTTCTCACCGTGGCCACAATGATTCCACCACGTGATCCAGCCAAACCCATAACATTATCCCAAACAAGTCCGCGACTCATTGGAGCATTCACCACAGTTCCATTATATGCATCTGTTGCGATGAGTTCTGCATCGTGGGTAGACGTATTTGCTACGACTGCTGCTGATGAAAAAACCATCAGTGCTGCGAAGAGCAAAACAACTGCCTGTTTCAAAAAATTCTTTTCGTTCATTTTCTGCCTCCTTCCAAATCTATAATTTAATATCACATTCTTCTATAAAAATATATCTTTTACCGGTGAATCACCAAATCCTCTTGGTTTATATACTGCCAATAAACCTAAATAGCCCCCTGATATTACGAAAAAAACAAGAAGGAGCAATCTACCTATGGTAAGCCAACTTGTCAGATGTCCTACCTGTAAAACCACCATCTCTCTCTTGGGAGAACCAGGGGAAAAAATATCAATTACCTGCCCTAATTGCAATCAAAAAGGAATCTTTACAGTACCAGGAGAAAAAAGCCAGAGGACCATCGCATCAGATTCAGCGGCCATCGAAGTCAACAATCTGACAAAAACCTATAACAGTTTCACCGCAGTCAACAACGTCTCCTTTCGTGTGCAAAAAGGAGAAATCTTCGGGTTCCTTGGACCAAACGGTGCAGGGAAAACCACGACGATCAAATCGATGCTTGACTTAATCCATGCAAACACCGGAGCTATCAGCATCAATGGCATTAACGTTCGAACAGGCGGAAAAGAAGCGAAAAAATCCATCGGGTACATGCCAGAGAAAGTCGCATTCTACGATAACCTCACCGCGTTACAAAACATGATGTTCTACGCTGAACTAAAACACGCATCGAAAGAGGAATGTATCCGCCTCATCGACGAGTTTGGTCTTGGTGATGCAGGGAAAAAACGAGTCGGTACGTTTTCGAAAGGAATGGTGCAACGACTCGGCATGGCTCGTGCCATCCTTGGGAATCCCTCCATCCTCATCCTTGATGAGCCAAGTGGTGGACTGGACCCGCGTGGCGTCGTTCTTATTCGAGATAAAATCCTTGAAATGAAAAAGAAAGGAACAACGATTTTTGTTTCATCACATATTCTTAGTGAAATCCAGGAGATCTGTGATCGTGTCGGTATCATCAATAAAGGAGTCCTGGTCGCACAAGACACGGTTGAGGGACTTCGTAAAAAACTGAACCTGAAACCACATATCACGGTGACAGTCGATGCTATATCAGGAAAAATCGAAAACGCAGTCAAGAAACTCCCAGGAATCGACAGTGTCAAAACGATAGGCAACAACACCCTTGAAATCATCTGCGATGGCGCGATGAAAGCAAAAGTCATCCTGGCGATATCAACCGCTGGTGCAAACATCCAAAACATCCAAACAAAAGAACCAACCCTTGAAGAAGTATTTATGAAATACACGGAGGCTTAAACATGCAATTCAATGTGTTTCTCAGCGTCGCGAAAAAAGAAATCTTGGATAACATCAGGAACAAATGGGTCATACTCGTTTCGCTCATGTTCGCACTACTTACCTTGGTCGTCTCCTATTTCGGTTCAATCGGAAGCAACGGATGGCAGGACCTGGGCAATACGATCTCAGGGATGACCCAGTTAGGGTCCTTTTTGATCTCCATTGTTGCATTAATGCTTGGGTACGCGACGATCATCGGGGAAATCGAGCGTGGCTCGATGAGCGCGCTGCTTTCCTTATCAGCAACACGGTTTGAAATCACGGTAGGAAAATTCCTTGGGTTAGGTGCTGTCCTCTGCCTTACGATTCTCATCGGCTATGGAGTTGCAGGATTGGTCATCGCGGTAAATGTCTCCAATGTGGATTACCTTGCGTATTTAGGTTTCATTGGGATGACCATGGTGTTTGGATTAGTTTTTCTTTCCGTGGCCTTGTTCTTCTCAACGGTTTTTTCGAAACGATCAACGGCGCTTGGTGGGGCGATCTTCCTATGGTTCCTGTTTAACATCATACTCCCAATCATCTTTGTCGGATTACTTGCCACAACCATAGATTTTACGAAAATTACCATGGAAACAACACTTATTGTACCGGATTGGTACCATGTTCTCAATCTGTTTAACCCTATCTCTGTGTATTCATCACTCATCGGCATGACCATTGGCCCGGTTCAATCCAGTACCGGTTCTGGGTTCATCCCGAATCCATCGTGGTACTCAAGTGGTCTTCTCATGGGAGTGTTGCTCGCGTGGATTATTGTGTTTTTTACCTTGGCGGTCTGGAGGTTCCAACGAAAAGACGTTTGAACTCCCATAAATCTTATAAATACCACTTTGTTTTCCTACCATCCATCAACACTGGGGAACCAGCTTATGGCACGACATATAGAAAAGACAAATCCGGCACTTATCACTCTTATCGAGGGATTGAAAAAAACTGCGTATGAGAACAAGGCACCGATCTGGAAAGATATCGCAGAGCGATTAGAAAAACCATTACGGAATTGGCCTGAGGTTAATTTACATCGTATCGACCTGTACATTCATGAGAAAGAGACTGCGTTAATCCCTGGGAAAGTACTCTCAACAGGGAAACTAACAAAAAAGGTTTCCATTGCCGCCTGGTCCTTCTCAGAGAAAGCCTATGAGAAAATAAAAAAAGCAGGTGGTAAGACACTCACCATTGAAGAGCTTGTGAAAAACAATCCAAAAGGTAAAGATATAAGGATTCTGGGATAACCATGGTAGCAATCATAGATGCAGAAGGTGCAGTACTCGGACGTTTGTGTACTGCTGTTGCAAAACGTCTTTTAAACGGTGAAGAGATCGCAGTGGTCAATAGCGAAAAAGTGATTGTCACCGGTAAGAAAACCATGATCAAAGCACATTTTAAACATGAACGAGAGGTTGGTACCTATCGAAAAGGGCCGTTCTACCCCAGGATGCCTGATCGGATATTGAAACGGACAATCCGCGGGATGATACCCTACCAGGAACCTCATGGAAGAACAGCGTTTAAAAGACTGAAATGCTATATCGGAATACCAAAGGAGATGCAAGGACAGTCCTTTGAGAAGATTACTGTCGCTGAAAAGCACCCTGTTAATTATATGACGTTGCAGGAAGTAGCACAATTCTTAGGAGCGAAAGTATAACATGAGTAAGAAAGTTGTAAACACCACGGGAAAGCGGAAAACCTCCATAGCGAAAGCAACCGTGATTAAAGGTGCTGGCCGCGTCCGCATTAACAAGATACCGGTAGAGTTTTATGAACCAGCGGTCGCTCGGTGCAAGATCATGGAGCCTCTCATGCTCGCAGAACATCATGTCAGTTCGGTCGATATTGACATCAACGTGAGCGGTGGTGGGTTCATGAGCCAGGCAAACGCGGTCAGAACAGCGATTGCCAAAGGCCTTGTGGAATACACCGGAGACCCTGCGTTGCGTCTCTCATTCCTTGGCTATGATAGAGATTTGCTCGTGAGTGATTCACGGATAAAAGAAAGTAAAAAGCCTCTTGGGCGTGGTGCTCGAAAGAAGAGGCAGAAATCATACAGGTGATGATGTGATTATCCCTATTCGATGTTTTACCTGCGGAAAGGTGATTTCCTCACTGTACGACGAGTATAAGAAACGCTGTGAGGCATATCAGAAAGCAGTTGCTGCCGGCGAGCAACCAAAAGAGACTCCGAAAGAGATCCTTGATGACCTTGGTGCTGAGCGGTACTGTTGCCGACGGATGATCATTTCACAGGTAGACCTTCTCAAAGAAGCGGCACCGTACGAATAGATCCTTCCCTACTCCCTTCTTTTTTTCTTTATCGATTCATTGTTTTGATGACATATTTGTATAATTGTATGATGATCATGGTGAACAATCCTGCCACAAACCCTATCAGTGCAAAGGTAATGGCAGTCATCTTTATCGCCGTGCCACCTTGGAAGAAAAACGATGTTCATGTAGGCGATATTGCGATGTCATGGTCGTGATACACCTCTTCAACGATATAATGATATATTATATCATGATATTATTTATCATTGCTTGTATTTATACCTTTTCTGAGAAAATACCACCCATCCAGC
Organism: uncultured Thermoplasmatales archaeon; assembly: GCA_964526175.1. Lineage (GTDB taxonomy): Archaea > Thermoplasmatota > E2 > DHVEG-1 > DHVEG-1 > SM1-50. The sequence continues at coordinate 4,621 of CAZGIV010000164.1, forward strand.
GCCCATCACAAAGAATATAATACCTCACCACATACCATCATCACGGGGTGAATGTGGATGCAAAAAACATTACTCGATTTCTTCGAAATAGATGGAGAAACCAACAAACGAAAGACGACCGCAGCGAAATAAAAAAAACAAACGGAATTCCCTTCTTTTTAAATTTTCGGAATTCGGTTCTCCCACAGTCGCCATACCGCCACACATAAAAAGACGGTAAACACAATAAAACACCCAACAGCGATGTATAGGTACAACGGATTTTGATACACCGCCTGAATCATACCTTGCGATTGATCAACAACGAAACGATCACCCACACCAGCAGACAACGGACCGGAATCAGAGCCCTTTTCAATAACCGAAAGTTCCTTTCCCAGAGGTATCCCTTGAGAATAGGCAAGTTTAGCTCTCATGAAAAACGTCTGAAAGAAATCAGGCAGACCTGGTGGCATCGATGCACCTCCAGCCAAGCCATTCCCCGATTGAAGCAAAGAACCATTATCAACCAGTCCTTTACCAGTTAAAACGACCTCATCACCCAAGGTATACATATTATACCCAAAATTCGTAACCGTCCCCTTAATGTACCAGATCAACTGAATAATACCAACCCACAAGGCAACAAACGTTGTTGTAAATAATACAACAATCT
>CAZGIV010000165.1:0-5250 GCA_964526175.1 uncultured Thermoplasmatales archaeon
ATTTGCAAGGAACCATCCAAAACACCTACGCCTCAGCGGGAGTACCTACTCTTTATATCCTTGACAAAAAAGGAAATATTTATTACTCCCACGTGGGTTATGAATCTTATGTAGATCTTGCAAACAAGATCGATGAAGTGCTGATAAAAAATTAGAGGGAGAACAAAAGATATGAAGAACCAAAGAACATTCATACTAACCTTAGTTGTCGTAAGCATTCTTGGAGCAACTGCTGTTTTAGCAGCGGGTACTGGGTTACCGATTGGAACCATTACTGTTTCACCATCAGCACCCGCCGCACTGTCGACCGTGACTATCTCTGTAACAATCAGTGGTGAGGCACCCTCGGAAGTACGGGTGAATGTCGAGGAATGTAACGGAAATACCGGTATCTGTTATCCCGATATCCAAAATGTCTCTATGCCCCTTGCCAGCTCAAGCATTTACCGAACCGATGTGACGTTGAAACATTCAGACGCTACATATATTACCATTACGGTTGTTGCAAAAATCAACAATGCTTGGCAGGAGTCCTCACAGAAGAAAGTGAATCTGTCAGGCACTCAAGATGGAAACAACGGCGGCGATAAGGGGACACCAGGATTTGAACTGGTTATCTTCGTAGCAGCAATTGGAGTCAGTTTGATACTGATAAATCGAAAGAGAGTGAAATGAAATTACCGATAAAAAGATTAATTTCTCAGATTATTCTCTTCTTCTCCGCTAATCTAGGGTATCCTGGATATCCTGGATTAAAAACTGGGTTTTGTTATCCTTTTTTTTATTGTCAAGCATGTCCAGCAGCGACCTCCGCATGTCCGTTACGATCTTTGGAACAAAGCGTAGATAAAGGGAGTTTTGCTTGGAGATTGTTTTTATTTCCTCTCCTTATTATTGGGTTTCTTGGTGTGTTAACAGGACGCGCAGTATGTAGCTGGGCATGTCCCATTGGGTTGCTTCAACGTTGTACAGGACGCGTGGCCAGAAAATTTAAAAAAACAGGTATTGCACGGAAACTTGGTAAACATAAAGCCGAAAAGTACCTTCGATATACAAAATACTTTCTGCTCATCGGTTTGGTGTTTGTAACCTCTTATCTCATTGGTTTTATCTTTACCGATATCTGTCCTGTAGGATTTCTTACAGGAACAATCCCGGTTCTTCTCCTTAACCCTGGGAAGTTTGTTCCAAATTATTTTTTCCCTGTCGCTTTGGTTATTTTCATCTTATTTATTGTATTAATCTTCCTTATCGAGCGAGGGTGGTGTCGGTATTTCTGCCCTGTTGGCGCGCTCCTTGGGCCCTTTAACAAAATTAGTTTTCTTCACATCTCAGTTGAAACCAAAGAATGCACACACTGTAATGTATGCTCATATATTTGTCCTATGGGCATCGATGTACCAAATATGCATCGAGACCCGGAATGTATTCTCTGTGGGAAATGCGTAACTGCGTGTCCGCAGAATAACATCACTTTTAAGAGGAGGTAAAAATGAAAAAAATGCTTGTTATTCAAGTCACTGCGCTTTTACTTGTTTCTGGTTCCCTGGTTGGCATGTTTGCCTTCACCCCCGTTTATAATGAGGTACGTTCAGGGATTGTATTAGTTCTTTGTTTAAGCTGCCTAAAACTCGAGCCGAAGACCATTGCAAATTTCACCTTTGAAACCGTCGACAACCAATCTCACCCAAGTTTTGTTTTAGAGAATCTATCACATGGACCGGTCTTTTTACATTATAGCGGTGATGCTTGTGCAGGATGCGATGTGATGTACCCTGTGGTAAAAGATTTGTTTTCTATTGACTTTGGAAAACAGGACATGTTTCACACCTTGGTCAACTTTGAGAACTCCACGGTCGCTTACATTTATGTAAATATACATCACACCACCGACGAGTTGAGAAACGCTCAGACCATTTATGATAAGGACCGTATCGGTGGAATCCCTATGTTTACAGTCATAACCCTTGGTTATGACAATGGTGATGTAAAACCCAAGTACACGACCGTGTATGGGACCCTTGCTGTATATGGCTGCACGACTGATGCGGAAAGACTAACGTATCTTACACAACTTATGAAAGAAAGCATTCAGATGTACAACGAAAATAGCGCTGGATATCCTCACCACTAACCAATGAAAAAAAAAGAAAAAAAGAAAAACAGGTGATTGGTTTATATTTCACCGTTTAATATTTTCTGTTTTAAAATATCAAACTGTGCTCGTGTCAATGTACACACGTTTGTTTTTTCACCAATAATCACCTTATCGCTCCGAACATCCACAACAGGACATTTCGGAGGGACGCAAACTCCATCATTGCACAATACAACTTTCATACTATCCCTCTAATTATCAATTGTTAAGTTTCTATTAGGCTCTGAACCTTTAAATACCTTTCTAAAAATTAGGGGGAAAAAAAGGGGGCGTATACTAGAGGTAACGAGTAATGATATAGTTTGTAGTATCAATCATTGAAATAATTCGAGGCCCTTGGGAAGTATCAACAGAACCGACCTCTGTAACGGTTACGGTCATACCAGGTCCTGCTTTTTCTTCAAATCCTTTCTGAATAAATGCAAAGATCTCTTCAACAGAAGGCCCAATTGTTCGAAGCGCTTCATCAATAACAACCTGGATTTCTAGGGACGTAAGATCGCGTTGGATGATTTTCGTGTTCTTAACCTTGTTTGTTTTTAACGCGTAGAGGATTTTACTATAGATTTCTGAAAATGATGAGGGAAGTAACACTCTTCCACCAGGAAGATACAGGGCAAGGTCATTTCTTCCATACACCTTCTTGATAAGGGTACCAGCCTTGCCACATGGACAAGCCCCATCAAGGGGAGCGACAATGTCATTAATTGCGTTATACCGAATGATCGGTGTTCCTCGTCCATGGAATTTTGTAATAATCATCTCCCCTGCTTCGCCAGAGGACACCGGATGTCCATTCCGTAGGAACTCCGCATAAACAAGATCAGACATGAGATGATAATTTCCTTGTTTACATTGAAAACCGATTAGTCCAGATTCGGTGGCCCCGTAGACTTCAAAGACCTTTGCATGAAACGTTTTTTCGATAAACGATTTGAGGAACGGATCAAGAACAGAACCTGTCGCAGCAACATAATGCGGTGAAATATGATCCCCAAGCCCTGTTTCTTTTAGAAGCGCAAGATGACCAAGCATCCCGACGTACCCCCCAATGAACTCCGGTTTAAAATCATCTATCGCAGCCATGACTTTTTTTGGGTCATCATTCGTATTTAACCACTGAATGTTCTTAAACACGCCAGATAGATTAACACGAGGTTGTAACCCTCTAGTGACATACCCACTTTCTGCGGTATGTGGTGCGAAATCCCCAATAATCGTTATCCTGTTTTTCCAAATGCTTATATCATATTCATGAAGAGTCCGCATGTACGCAAAGAGACCCATGACAATATCAAGGATATCAACATAAATAGGGAGAACTTTCCCAGTGGTTCCTGACGTTGAGACCTCGATAAGAGAATCCTTTTTTATTTTCGACGAAACAATACCATTTGGGTAGTAGTGTTTGATGTCATCTTTTGTGACAAAGGGGAGTTTCTGAAGATCATCCATACCAGCAATCTCCAATGGATGAATTCCTACTTGTTTGAATTTCTCGTGATACAAGGGTACAGTATCAGCAAACCGTACAAGCTTTCGTAGGTGTTTATCTTGATATCGCCGAAGAGCTTCATCACTAATTCTATCCAATCTATCGACATCAACCAAATACCGCTTGAGAATTTTAGCTAGGAACAATGGATTATAGAACGGATTCATAAAGCTTCCAAAGTAGAGAGGAAATAGGTACAATTCCTTAAATAGCTGTCTCTTAATTCTCTACAGAGGAGCAATGAACATACTCATCGTTGAGACCGTTTGGATGGGAGGTGCACGGTACCATTTCCTTGATAAAACACTGCTGACCGCATTCTCCATCCTACCTACCTTGCAGGCACGGGAACTAGCAGCTATCACACCGAAACAACATACTGTATCGGTGGTCAATGAACGATACACAAAAATTAACTATAACACCGGGTACGATGCTGTTCTCATCAATTTCGTCACCTCGACCGCCCCTCGAGCATATGCCATTGCTGACGACTTCCGAAAAAAAGATGTTCCTGTCATCCTAAGTGGATTTCACGCATCAGGACTCCCTGAAGAGGCAAAGCAACATGCAAATAGCGTTCTTATAGGTAGAAACGAAAACGTATGGCTTACGATCCTTCAAGATATCGAACAAAAAAAATTACAACCATTCTATCATGCACCACCCTATGACAATGCTACGATTCTACCTCCTACAAATATCTCCTTACCGGGATTTGTGATGACAGGTGCAATCGAGGCGACACGAGGATGCCCGTATCATTGCGAATTCTGCCCAGAGACAAACATTCAGGGTGGGGCATTGTTCTTGAAAAGACCGGTGCCTGAGGTTATTGCTGAAATAAAAAAAATCCCTCAAAAAACCCTTATGTTCTATGATACATCACTCACCATCGATCCTTCATACACAAAAGAGTTGTTCAACCAAATGAAGGGACTACATAAAAAATTCTTCTGCAACGGAAACGTCAATGTGCTAGCTCATGACGCAGAACTCGTTAGACTCTCCAGAGAAGCAGGGTGTGTCGCTTGGCTCGTTGGGTTTGAATCAATCTGTCAAAACACTCTTCAAGCGATTGGAAAAACAACAAACACAGCTGATGAATATGCCCAGGCCGTCCTGAATATTCATAATAACCATATGGCAGTGATTGGAGACTTCATGTTTGGGTTTGATACAGATACCCCAGATGTTTTTGAAAAAACACTACAAGCAATAAAAGAACTCCAAATAGATGTCGCGGATTTTTCCATTCTCACTCCGTTCCCAGGAACCCCTTTGTTTAAAAAACTTGACGATGAAAAAAGAATCTTGACAAAGGATTGGAAATATTATAACATGGGACATGTGGTTTTTACACCAAATCACATGACCCCTGAGGAACTTTTGAAGGGTGTTCATAAGGTTTATGATGAGTTTTATGGGACGGCATATACTATAAAGCGAATAACCCGTGGTCTTCGATGGGGCACGTACCCTTTTTTTATTATTTTTGCACGAAATCTTGTTTCGATGATGGGAAGGCGCCGACTAGCCAAATAAAAAAAAAAAGTAATTAACTTGACTTTGTCACATTTACTTTTTTTGACTAGTC
>CAZGIV010000166.1:0-5234 GCA_964526175.1 uncultured Thermoplasmatales archaeon
TATAAATATTTGGTGAACAGTGAATAATACAGACCTGGTGATTTAAAGAAGTTTTATTAGAGTAACACTGCAAATTAAATGGTCATTTTTTGTCTGTTTGTCGTTCTGAAAAACATTCTGAAATAACAAGTAGTGGAAGTTAGAGAATCTGTGGCTTCGGAATGATAAATGTCTGATCATATAAAATAATTCCAACTTGTGTGGTATTGCCATCATAACATCCCAAATCCTGATATTCGGTAATTTGAACTTTATAGCCATTGTTCAAACAATGCAGCCATATTGGCCCCATGTGATTACAGTACCCATAGTATAAATCAGTCATATAGAATATTCGAAGGGAATCCCCGGGTTCTGCTCTAAACGCGGGATAGTAACCATAGAATTCGAACACAGGTTCGCCGTTGAGTCGTACTGCTTCGTGCACCGAATCAATAGGTGCTTTGGGATCCTCAGCAGAGCCGCTGAGGGCCCAGGCATTTATTCCTAATACAATGTTGATTGTGTTCTCAGCAGCATTCAACGTCTTCGTGGTTTGGCGGGAGGATAGTTCGTCGCTGTTCATGTCGAACGCCTGCACGTCGATGGTGAGTTCTTCGGTCGGTGGGAAACACGAATTACCCACATACTTCATTTCCAGCGTACTCTGAGCAGCACCAACAGATTGCTCGCTTGTCACCAGCGACATGTTTCTGCTATCGTACACGCTCACCCGGAGATATGATGTGCCCGCGGGGATCCCAGTAATATCCAGGTTCATCCATGCCGGCAGATAAAACAAACGTGCGATGGAATCTTTCTGAGGATCAGGCAGGATATGGAACTGCACGTCATACACTAACGATGGTTTAGGAAGATCTCCATCTATCACTGGGGGCTGCATACCGCGCATTGGATGCCAGGGGTCAAGATTGCTGTACGCCTTTACAATCGCGGGGTCCTCATAGGCGGTATACACCGAGGATTGGTTCTGCAGCATGACCTGTAGCATGTTTTTCATGTTCGCATCTGCATAAACCGCGCGAACCGATTTATTCCAACTTAAGAACACCTTGCCACCCCTGTCCAGGAACACCTTGCCGAGATACTCGCCGTAACACGTCGCAAAACACAGGTAACTTGACGGCAACGTACCTGTTATCTTCTGTCGAAGCAGGTCAGCGCGAATCCCGGTCATGTACACAAACTGAGGCACACCATCGATCTTGGTTCTGTACCGATCGAACACCAGGAGTTTCTTTTCCGTCTTCCATTCGTTCAGAATTGGGGTATTCACAAAGGATGCGTTATTCAAATAACAAAACTGCATGTATACATTTGTCTCTTCGAAATTATCCTTTGCACTAATAGTCCCATGGCCCGGAAATAAGATAATACCATAGTCATCTAGATTAAAATAATCATTAGGTACAAGCTTCAGACAATCGGTGTTATTCTCATATGGAGACATCGTCACCAGCTTCACGATGATATCCTCCTCAGACCACCCGTATTGCTTAAACAACGCGATACATTCATCTGTCGGTTCTTTCGGAAACTCCCAGTAGCACGGGCCCAGAACGAGCACTTTCTTTGACTCACATGTTGTTTTTTCTTGGGGTCCAACTACGATAATATTGTACTCACTGCGCGTGTTCACCCAGGGATAACCATTTGAAGACGACGATCCTATTTCTGGTGGATACGAATCAAAACGTGCTGCCTCTGATTCATGAGAGGAATGCGGAGAAGACAACCAATTTGGTTCAAGGACGCTAAACTCTGTTTGGCCGGATGGTTCCTCTGTATATTCAAACGTGTCCACCGCAGCAAAATCACCATCAGTGTACGTCACAAAAATCGTGTACCCGTCCACTCCAAGTTCCGCAGTATCAACACCCTCCGTGTGATTGTTGAGGGTATCTAACAGCTGAATCCGGGCTTCCTTAAAAGACATGGTCTGTTTGAATGTTACATACTCGTTATACGCGGCCTCTAAGATAGATCCGTCAGTGATGCTGAGCACCGGGTAACTCACCGTCGTATTACTCTGAGTGTTATCAGTAGGACTTGTACATCCAGACAACAGTCCGACATTTATCATCACGACGACGATCATGATATTTTTCAAAATGGCTTTTGCGTCTTTTTTTATCATACGAAGCCTCCACGCTAAGATAAGAATTGAAACCCTAAGAAAAATTTAAAGGTTGCGTTACCTTTGAAATTTTAGAGAGTGAACCTGGTGTAAGTACGATTGTTCTCTCGCATAAAAAAGGTCAGTAGACCGCTTAAAAAAAACAACCTATTATAATTTACGTCTAGTTGAAAATTGGTTCTTTTTCACTCAAAGACTTATTTTATTTTTTCCTTTTCACTGCAATGATAATTATGAGTGCTAAAATGAGTAGCAGAATCTCAAATCCAGGCGTTGAATCAGGTTGTATGAGAGCGACCCCAGATAGTTCTTCTGTTGTTTTCCAATCACTAGGCCCAATGGTTACTTCCTGATTTTGGGTCATTTCCCTATCTCCAATTGATCGTGGAATGTAATCAATATCATCTAATGCTTCTGTACTTTTAAATTCAAACGTAAACGAGGTGTTTTCATCGTTTGTATTTTTCACATACAATCCTTTTTTATCACTGATCACTTTCAGAGTGACGTCTTCGTTTTCGTTGGAGGAGGATTTTTCAAGACTATACTCTCGTGCCATGGACATGTCGTTGGAATCGGTATACTCTTTTGTTATCAAAATAGAATATTGTGCATCACCAGCGCCTATTAATTGCACTTGATAGTCACCCGGATCTTTGTCAGGTGTTACGATGAGTTGTTCCTCAACATCTTTTGTCATTGTTTTATTTATCAACGAATACGTACTGTGTTGATTGTTAAGTGAAAAGGTATATTCTGCGGTATCTCGTGTGGTATCAAAATGAAACGTCAGTTTTGTGTCTTCTGGTAGATACAGCATGAGATTCTCTGATGGATCTGCGCTCTGATAATCGATGATGGGTACTGAGTTGGGTATTTCTGAAAGAATTTCCCCCTTCACCAAACCGGTTCGTCTCCCTTCGACATCCTCGGCGTAAAAGGTAGACTCCCCTGAACCGATGGCAACTAAATACGATATCCCCAAAGGAATATCGTGATCAGTGATATCTACGGCATCAATATAGTTAAGCTGACTGACATCACCTATTGCGTCATCATACGTAAAATAGAAGATTTCATCTTGCCAAATGGAGGTAGCATTCCATTGATACAGCCACCAACCAGCAAATTTTGTATTCACGTTGCACTCTATATAAGGGTACCAATTAAAAAATGAGTAATCAAGGACATGATGAGAGCTTACATACTCATGATTTGGGTCATAGACATATATTTTTGTGATATCCTCATCGGTCTCACCGGGAACGATTCGCCAAGGGACCACCGCATGTCCACTACCACCCTCTCTAATGGATAAGATACCAAATCTGCCGTGTTCTAAATCATTTGAAATGGTATCTACTAGATCCTCTAAATAGGGATGCATCCCAGTCCAGCCAGATGCAACCCAATCAGTGAAATATAAATCGAGATATTGAGCAACTCTGCTTGATGTGACCTCAGCTGAGTATTGTCCTGAATGGCGAGCAAAATAATACCTCCATGTGGTATTCCATTCTTCTCTCCTGAGATCATCGATATGAGTGGCACTGCTTTGTAGTTCGTGAGGGGTAATCCTCGCAGGAGCATGAGCAAGCTCAAGGGCAAGGGTGCTCATACCAAAACAATGACCATCTCGTCCCCCGGTCCGTATTTTTGCATCATAAAGTCTCCATGCCCAGTCTTTCTTCCATCCTTTCGATTTATCTAGATAAATATCTGAATCACCATAGATGCTTTCCATCATATCCCAAGACCAGATGTGATCATTTGAACATCCCCAATTGGAAAAATTCAACCCCCATAACCACTGGAAGGGTTGTCGTATTTCTATTTCTTCCGAAGTCGAGTTATAGAAACCTTCGATATCAGTAGCTGCTGCACCATACCGTAGCACATCAAGACTTGAATCATCATTGATGAAACTCACTGTTCTTGACACAGTTGTTTCTGGTGGTGAGATCAAAAAATCGTGCAGAATGCCATTCACGGTGATGGTTAAAAAACTCACTCCATCGGGATCAGATGCGGTCGCAGTAATATTTACTATTTGATTATCGCCGGGAAGAAGGCTATAAAATATAGGAACGGTGTTCATATCCCTATATTCAACAGAGAGGACGACCTCGGGTGCTGAACTGCTACCTTCTACATGAATAGGCAGGGTGATCGATTGAGGGGGCGATCCTCCCTTATCATTGGCTTCGATGATAAAGGTCTTCCCAGGTGCGTACATTGTTTCACTATGGACACAGGTGAGTGTTGTCGTATCATCAGTGCTTGCATATTCTGAACACAGCTCAATACTTCCTTCTTTGATAATGAGATATTCGAGACCAAGATTATCGGTCGCTGTTGCCGTCAGCGTGACGGAATCCCCAGAGTGTGGTGAAGAAGGACGAATGGTGTACGATATTTCACAGGGTTCTGAATCCTCTGGCGGCTCCTCAGGTGGATTAGACCCACCACTAGAAGAAAGATAATCAATGGCAAGAAGTGGCTTGTAATAGGATGTGTCATCACTTGAAAAACGATGAAAATACTCTCCTGTTGATTCAAAAGCAACCCCATAATTTGATTTGGTGCCATTAAACCAAGCCTTCACAATAGGTGTTGCGTTCCAATAGGATCTCCCTGTTGAAGAGATGGTTACCGTGTCGATGAGACCTTTTGTTTTTGAAAAATCTTTAAAAGATGGTTGTGTACCCCAGGTAATCGTATCTTCATCCCAAGTGTCTAACACCCGATACATCTTCACAGGTATATTTTCAGGGTCATTTGCTAAATACAAGCTAATGCGAGCGGTTTGAATATCGGCATCATCAGGAAGTTCTGAAAGATCAAAGGAGACAAAACTTACGTAGCTATAGGTAAATTCATCCTCACCCACATCAAGATAATACCTATTACTTCCAGTGTTGTAATTGACTGATGGGTTAAATTCACTCGTGAACACCGACTTTTCAGAATAGATATAGGAGGTATGCATATCTAATCCTGGAGCAGATTTTACAAAGATACATACAAAAGATGTCATTAAAAGAAATAATACAACAATGGTGGCCAAAGGATGTTTAGTTTCCATGATTTCTCACCT
>CAZGIV010000167.1:0-5156 GCA_964526175.1 uncultured Thermoplasmatales archaeon
CTCGATATTTTTAATTCAATTATGTAAAGACATTATAATTTTATTGTTATAAGGATAAACATGCAAAAAAAATTGGTATGCTTCGTAGTTTTTTTAATGGTGTCTTCATTTGTCTTTGTTTTTTTATTTGATACGGTACATGCCACAGGGTCTACTATTTTTGTAGATGGTGACAATACTGTGGGTCCTTGGGATGGTTCATCTGGTCATCCATTTCAATTTATTCAGGATGGTATTGATGCAGTAACGGAAAACGGTACTGTATATGTTTTTGCGGGAATCTATCGCGGGAATATAGTTATCAATAAAACTATCAATGTAAATCGTTCTGGTAACGGTAAGGTGATTATTGATGGCCGTGGAGCCGAAGATGTTGTGAATATTTCTGCGGATCATGTGACTATATGTGGTTGTACAATCAAAAATGGCACCTGTGGTATTAGAATATATAATTCATCTGATAGTATTATCACGGAAAACACTATCCGAGATGCAGAGTACGGTATCTTTTTAGGAAGTGTTTTTGACAACTATATATATAATAACAATTTCTTGGATAATACGAAGAATGCGTATGATCGGGGGAGAAACTCCTGGGACGGAGGTTATCTTCACGGTGGAAACTATTGGGATGATTATACTGGTGTGGATGGTAATAGGGATGGGTTTGGTGATACTCCCTATAATATAGCTGGTAATGTTAGTCGTGATCAGTATCCGTTGATGAAGCCGTTTACTGTGCCGCCTGTTGCTGATTTTAGTTACTCTCCTCTTAGCCCTACAGATCTACAAATCGTGACTTTTAATGATACGTCGACTGATGTAGATGGATCTATTGTTTCTTGGTTTTGGGATTTCGGTGATGGAAATACGTCTACGTTGCAGAAAGCGACACATCAGTATGTTGATAATGGAGCGTATATTGTGAGTTTGAGTGTTGTTGATGATGATCAAGCAGTAAATCAGGTTTCTCGGAAGATATCCGTGTTAAATGTGGGACCTACCGCGAGTTTTTCGTTTTTTTCGCCGTTTCTTCCAAAGATTAATGATACGATACGGTTCAGCGATGTATCAATAGACACTGATGGGACATTGGTTTCTTGGAGGTGGGATTTTGGAGATGAAGCAACCTCAAGTGTGCGGAATCCAGTGCATAATTATTCTGTTGGAGGAACATACAAGGTATCCCTCAGTGTGGTTGACAATGATGGTGTGAGTGATACAGCAACAGAATACCTCACCATCTATATTTCAACCTCTCCTGGTGAAGATCTTCAGAAGTCCCCTTTGTTTGATTACCTTATTTTCACATTTTTAGGGATAGCTATTGTTGTTATCATTTTGGTCATTAGGAAATATTCTTGAAACCTTCTTGTAACAACAAATTAATTTTGAGGTAAAGCCAATAATGCGGTAGATAGTGTAGATTTCACTCTGTTGTACCATTGTTCCTGAGGTGGATATGTCTCTGTTTTAGTTCTTTCATCCTAAAATAGACTCGTTGTTTTCCATCCGTTAATATTTTATATTGGTAAGATATTCATTACAATTGTAATGTTGTAGCATTACAGATGGTTGCATAAAAAAATAGGGCCTAGAGGATGGGATTCACCAGATGGATAGGGTATTATTAGTTGATACTTTCAAGAAGATTTCTGTTTTCTCTAATTACAAAACGTTGTTTTTTGGAGGTTTCAATGAAGGACGAACCTGAGATCATAAAAATACTTCGAAAAGAGGAAATGCTAGAAAAAATAGAAAAAAAAACTCAGGAATTTGAACCTGTGGCATGCACAAAGGATGTTTTTAATAAAAAAACCGTTGAATCAGGATGTATTTTTTCAGATAGTCCTACCATCGGCAATCCTAATCTTAAGTTTACGGCCGCGGTAGAGCGACAACTAGAAAATATCCTTAGGATAAAAACAGAAGACGCAGATGCGGACCAGACCGATGACCAAGAGTTCCATACGAGGTTGATAGAAGAAAACGATGAGGCAGGGGTTCAGAGAGGATCAATGTCATCTCAAAAAATACAGCAAGTAATGGAACTACCTGAAAAAACCAATGAATTACCAATCCCAAGAAGGGGAAAAACTCTCGATAAGTCGGAGGATTTCGTATCAAACGATGAGCAAGTGCCACAGAAAAAAAGCAGCAAGGAGGCAGACGATGAACGAACAGGTTTCGGATGGAAAGGTCTTGGAAGCCGGGTAATCAAGTTTGATGAAAATAGTAAGACCTACGTCTATGAGGTACATGAGCCTTTGCTGGATGAAGCAGAACAAGAAATAAAAAACAGACTCCTTGAGTTGTTTGAATTACGTTCCACTATTGATGTTTTCGAAAGTAACACTGCTGAAAAATCAATAAAGCTGGATGAATCATTACAAAAAATTATTGTTGATGGCCATATTAAACTCAGTGAAAATTCCAAGGATAAAATCTTTTACTATATTTTTCAAGAGTTCACAGGATATGGTAAAATCGATATATTGATGCATGACGAAGGTATCGAGGATATCTCCTGTGACGGCCCGTATATCCCTATTTTTATTTATCATAAAACATATGAATCGATAAAAAGCAACATCGTCTTTGAAAATCCTGACGAATTAGATTCTTTTGCGGTGAAATTGGCTCAGATCTGCGGAAAACAAATCTCAATTTATGAACCAATTATCGATGGGAAACTTGCTGATGGATCGCGACTATCGGTAATGTTGGCGAAAACCGTGACGCCATTTTCAACATTTACCATCAGGAGATTCCGAACGGATCCCTTTACTCCAATTGATTTGATCAATACCGGTACAATGTCAGTGGAGATGGCCGCATATTTCTGGCTTGCCATTGAAAATGGTGCATCTATCCTGTTCTGTGGGGGTACCGCTTCTGGGAAGACATCCACGTTGAATGCTTTTGCACTTTTTTTACCTGCCTCGTATAAGATTTTTTCCATAGAGGATACCCGGGAGGTGATACTCCCCCATGAGAACTGGGTAGCGAGTACTACAAGAACAGGGTTTTCTCAGTCTGCGGAGCATAAAACCAGTAAAGATATCGATATGTTTGATCTTACCAGGGCTGCGCTACGTCAGCGGCCACAGGTCGTCATCGTAGGGGAGATACGTGGCCAAGAAGCCTATGCTCTTTTCCAAGCGATGGCAACCGGTCATATTTCATATTCAACAATTCATGCAAGTGATATTCATACGTTGGTCCAAAGACTGGAGAACCCTCCCATTTCTTTGCCAAAAGCTCTCCTCATTTCCCTTAATCTTGTCGTGTTCTTAAAATCTACTGTGATAGATGGGAAGCCTGCTCGAAGAATCATCAACGTTATCGAAATAATAAAAATGGAGCCGAGTACGAACAAACTCATTTTTTCTATCCCTTTTTCATGGGTTTCCGAATCAGATGACCATTTTAAGAAAGAAGCAAAAAGCATATTGCTTGATAGAACTCAAAGTAAGAAAGGATGGAGCGATGCACATCTCCTTCAAGAGGTCAAAAATAGAATTATTGTATTGGAATGGATGATAAAAAATAATCTACGCTCTTATAAAGAAGTCGGAAAGGTCGTAGCAGACTATAGCAGAGAGCCAGAGGCTGTAGTGGAAAAAGCAAAAGGCGGTTCTAAATGAAATCCTCAAAATATTCGAACTTCTGCCTCTGGAAATTTGATAGATTTTTTTCAATAAAAACAAAACAACGGTTCCAAGAAAAAAACATCATATTAAGACAAGCCGATATCAACATGTTATTCCAGGAGTACTTCTCGATGTTTTTGATGACTATGCTCCTGGGATTTATACTAACTATTATCCCATCTTTACTCATCTATCTTTTTTTCCCTTCATTAAATACTCTTATGCTTGCGGTTCTTTTACCTGCACTTATTCCGTTTAGTATATGGGGGATGTGCCAATACATCCCGCACTCTCATATCAAAAAAAGAGCTGCGAATATCGATCGGTTCTTACCCTATGCAGTGAATTTTATCAGCACCATGGCAATTGCGGGTGTTTCCCCCGCAGATATCTTTCGTTCCTTTTCAACAATCGATATCTATGGCGAGGTACAAAAAGAAGCAAAGAAAATCATCAAAGAACTCGACGTCATGGGAATCGATACGATCACTGCGTTAAAACACGCCCTTGAAAACACTCCGTCAAAAAAATTCAAATCGTTTCTCCAAGGGATAATCGGTACTATTCAATCAGGCAGCGACCTTCATATTTACCTGTCAACCATCGTAGATCAGTACATGACTGATGAGTTTTTAGCACGAAAGAAAAACTTAGATACCCTTGGCGTTCTTGCAGAAACATTTGTCACCACGCTTGTCGCGTTTCCGATTTTTCTTGTGATTATTATCTCTGTGATGGGGTTTTTTGGTGGTTCCTCAGGGTTCACTATAGAGATTTTGTTTATTTTTTCGTTCGTGGTTCTCCCCATTGCATATGGTGGATATTACGCTCTCATACGATCAACAAGTATAGAAGAAATAAGAAACCCTCATTCGAAGAAGAGATCTTCTGTTAAAGAGTTTTATAAAAAAAACAGACCATTTATTTTAATTCTGCTTCTTTCAACAGGTTTATTGTTTTCTTTTTACTGTATTATTTATGTGTTGAGTTATTACAAATATATGAATTTTACTACCTACTTCTTTTTTGATGTTTTTTTTCTGTCGGTGTTGGTTTTCATAGGACCGATTACCTTCTATTGTTATAAGCAAGCGCAGAAGCAGCGGGAGATTGAGCGGAGGTTACCAGATTTTGTCGTTGAAATGGGGAACTGTATCTCCTCAGGGATGACTGTCTTTGATGCGATAAAAATTTCATCAAAAGGTCGTTATGGACGGCTGACCCCTGAAATACAAAAAATGAAATCGGAGCTGTCTTGGGGTATTCCTGTGACAAAGGTGTTTGAGAATTTTGCTGAACGGATGAGATCCGCTATTGTCAAAAGAATAGTTGTCTCGATAAATACCGGATTAAACATGGGGGGGATGACGTCAAAGGTTTTTATAGCAGCAGCAAAAGAGATCAATCAAATTAATAATATTGAAGAGCAGAGAAAATCGGAAATGTCTACCTATACCGTTGTAATTATCATGAGTTTTTTTGTGTTCCTCGGAATAATTATGA
>CAZGIV010000168.1:0-5091 GCA_964526175.1 uncultured Thermoplasmatales archaeon
TGACAAGTAAGTCGATTCTTCCGTTTGTTAGTATCATGATAAGAAATGCTGCACTTCCCATGACAAGTACCCCATTTCGCATGGTGAGTCGTTCGGAGAGTGAAGCAAATTTTTTTGGGAACCATGAGTCTATCGCCATGTTTGCTATTACACGTGGTCCTCCGATAAATCCTGTTTGTGCTGCGACAAAAAGCAGTGCTCCTTCTGAGAAAATGATAACAAAAGCGATATAGTTAAAACCACCAAGAGACCACGCACCAAAGAGTTTCTCGGCAAGGACTGCGTTGAGTGTCAGACCAGGGATGGGTTTGACATCAATGAAAAAGTAACAGATTAGTAAAATCCCGGCGACAAGCGCAAGTGAGATTGCCATATAGAGCATGGTTTTTTTAGCTGTTTTTTCCCGTGGTTCTCTCATGATGGGTAGCCCATTGGAAACAGCTTCAATTCCTGTGTACGTTCCGCTTCCTAATGAAAATGCACGAAGGAAAATTGCAAGGATACCAATCACACCAATCGTAGTAAGATCATTACTAAAATTTGTCTGAAATGTTATCACGTGCGTTCCTATAATGGAGAACTGGCTGAATAAACCATAACCGAGGAGAAAGACGTGTGTAGCGATAAATAGAACGAAAATTGGTGCAAGCACCGTGATTGATTCTTTCAGACCGCGAAGATTTAATATTATAAGAATGAAAATAAGAGACGTTTTAAAAAGGAGTTTATAGGTATGGAATTCGATAGGAAGGAAACTGAAAATTGCATCTCCACAGGCAGCCAGAGAAACCGTTATCGTTAGTATGTAATCAATGAGGAGAGCAGATCCAGAAACAACCCCAGCACTTTTTCCTAGTGTATGAGTAGCTACGATATAGCCGCCACCACCATGCGGGAATCGTTCGATGATTTTTGAGTAGGTATATGAGATAATAAAAACAGTTAACGCAGTAGCGACAGCTAAGAAAATGGCAAGATATGCATGAGTTCCTATTGCGATGAATGCCTCCTCAGGACCGTAAGAAGATGATGATAGACCATCAGCTCCAAGGCCTATCCACGAAAGTAATGCTATTAATGATAATTTATGAAAAATTGAAGGGTCGTTGATATTACGCGGGTGGCCTATAATCTTTGTTGAAATCCGTCGTATAATACTTGGTTTAGGATCATTTTTTCCCATGGTTTTCTCTTCTTTTTAATGGTATACACAAAGGTAAAACATTCATATTCTTTTTAGATTAATAAGACTCGCAAACTACTATGGATTTATTATCCGCTATTAATACCTATTTACCTGATTTTATTGAGGAAAAAAACAAAAAACGCTAATCTCAATTTATGATAAGTTATTCTTCTTCATTTTACAAAGATAGTTGGTGATTAATGCTTTTTTGCATAATAAAAAAATAAAAAAAAATAAGAAAAAAGGTTGGATACTTTGTTCTATTCAACCTGTTTTGTTAATTGGGGCATTTTTAATGTGATTGCTACCAGGATAGCCCATATACACACAATGGCAATCGTCATCGTTCCGCCTACAGTTACTAATTCCTGTAGCATTACCGGAATGTTGGCAGGGTTCTGCATTGCAGTCAGAAATGGTGGGTAAAACATGATTTCACCATGCGCGATGTGCTCGATTGCAAGCATTGCAACTCCGCCCCACAGCATAATATTCAACCAGCCTATTTTAAGTGCTGCTGGAATTTTTTTTCTAAATACTGTTGTGACTATTCCGGTTGCCATTGGTGCGATAAAACACGCCATTTTTTTACCTCCTTTCAAGATTTTGTTTTGGTTTTTTAATCATAAGAATAAATATCCAGATACTGAACACAGGTATTAACATAACGATTCCCAGTAGAATACTATTGTTAATAAACCCTCCTGTTTCCATTTCAAAGAATGACCCACCGTTATAATTTAATATATGATCAACTAAGATCATGAATGATGCGCCCCAGAGCATTAGGCTAAGCAAATCAAGCTTATATATTCTAGGTGCTACATACCAGAGAATTGTTGCACAGACTGCTGCAATGAGTGTTGTAATTAACCACATTTTATATTCCCCAGTAGCAACTTTTATTTTTTCGTGCCCTTAATACATTTAAGGGTATAAAAGAATTATGGTAACAAAAATTAATTTTTTTTGCTACGGTTTTCAGTAAAATCTGTTATCATGGACGTAATAACAAGAGTTCTAATCTACATTGAATCTTAATGGTACCATGATTTTTAGTAGCAGCGTTCTTATAATAGGACCTCTATTTTGCTTTGGAAGTGCTACGATGTCTGTAGAAAGAGTTGGAGTGTCTTTTGAACCGAAGCTTTTGAACAAATTTGATATATTGATAAAAAAAAGGGGGTATACAAATCGTTCTGAAGCCATCAGAGACCTAGTACGAAAAGAGATAATCGAATCAGGTATTAAAGAAAAGGATAGCGACGTTATCGGTACTCTTACAATAATCTATGATCACGACATAGGAAATGTTACTGATAAATTGCTTCATCTCCAACATCATCATCACGATGAAATCACTTTTACAACCCACATTCATGTCGATAATCGTACATGCCTTGAAATCGTGGTGATTCGTGGTTTATTGAGTCGTGTGAAAAAATTTTCAGAAAACGTCAAAGCACTTAAAGGCGTAAAACACGGACAACTAACCATTACAAAAATCTCTTCCTAAAATAACAAAACTCCAAAAAAGGAAAAATCTTTATAATTACAGATTTTTATTCATATTAGCTAAATACGCTTGACCATAACAGATACAGCCATCTCCCGCAGGTAGTTTTCTATTCACAAAAACACCATGTTGAAGCATAAATCCAGAAATCATCCGATTATATGCAACACCCCCTGAAAAAACAATAGGGACATCTTTCTTTTTTGTTACTTTTTTTGCCAGTATATAAAGTCCTTTTGCGATATACATCTGAGCAGTTGCTGCGAGTTTTCCTTTATCTTCATGAGTTCTAAGCAAAAATTCAAACAAGGGGGTTGTCATAAGTATCATTTTTCCATCTTCTTGAGAAAAAACTGGCTCTAATTCCAAGGGTGTTGTCGCCCTACTTTCCAAAATCATTGCTGGTCGTCCATCATAGGTTCTCTTCTCACAAAGGCCTAACAGTGCAGAAACCGCGTCTAGAATCCGCCCAGTACTTGTGGTATGCTGTACGTTATAACTGTTCTGTAAAATTTTTAAATAAATCCTGCTTTCTTTTTCATTAAATAATTTAAATTTTAAAAGTTCTTTTTCAGTCAACATCCTAGAAAGTATCCCAAAGAGCATTTTCTTTGGATATATCGCTGCAGAATCTCCACCCAACTGAGGTTGTTCTTGAAGATGTCCTACTCGTGTAAATATATTTCCTTCTCGAACGGAGAATATCTCTCCACCCCACAACCCGCCATCCTCTCCATATCCCAAACCATCCATCGCAATCCCTATGTAATCAGTGATATCATACTCAGCTGCGACACTAGCCACATGCGCTTTATGATGTTGTATTTGAATTAACCTTGCATTATACTTTGCAGCTAATTCTTCTGCAAACATCGTTGAATTATAACCGGGATGAAAATCACAAGCGATAATCCGTGGTTTTAACCTGGTGAGATGAATAAATCTCATAACAGTATCTTTTAAAAAATTGTATGTTTCATATTTTGATGTATCGCCGATATACTGAGAAAGATAACATTTATTTTTCTTTGCCGTACAGATGACGTTATTTAACTCCGCTCCCACCGCTACCGTATCTTGACACGCTATCGGAAACAAAACGGGAAGTGGTGTATATCCTCGCGAACGTCTAAGAAAAAACGTTGTATCCTGAATAACTTTTACAACAGAGTCATCGCATCTATTCACAATTACCCGCTCATGAGTCAAGAAATGGGTGCCTATCTTTTCTGTGATTAACACCGGTTCCCCTGGAATGTTACATGATGTCATTAAAAGTGGTTCATTTACGTAATTAAACAGAAGATAATGCAATGCGGTATACGGTAGCATCACCCCAATAGTATCTAATTCTGAAGTGGTTTTAAACGCATCTTTTTTTTTCTTTTTTAAAATTACAATTGGTCGTTGTGGACTCTGTAATAATTCCTTTTCTTTTTCAGATACGTATGCGATCTTTTCTATCATCTCTATATCTCTACCCATGATCGCATATGGTTTATGAGGACGATGAAACAGTTCTCGTATTTTCATTACATATTCGTCATCACATAACGAACAAGTATGAAACCCTCCGACTCCTTTAATTGATAGTATTTCCCCGGATTTGACAAGATTGATTGCTTTCTTAATTGTCTCAAGATCGGATCGCCCACTGATGTTTTTTCCATTGCTAAGAAGCCGTAGTTTTGGACCGCACTGTCTACAGGCTATTGTCTGTGCGTGATACCGTCTATTAAGTGGATCGGTGTATTCCTTTTTACATTGAGGGCACATTTTGAATTGATGCATCGATGTGAACGGTCGATCATAGGGATAATCTTCTATCATCGTAAATCGTGGTCCACAATTTGTGCAGGTGATGAAATAATAGTCATGTCGTCTATTTTTCCTGTCTCGGAGTTCCCTAAGGCAATCATGACACATGTAAATATCAGGAGGTAGTTCTGTTTCTCCTTTAGATTCTGAGCTTTTAAGAATTGAAAAATCGGAAAAATGCTTTTTTGATTTGATTTCTTTCACGGTGAAATTTGAAATGTTTGCAAGGGG
Source organism: uncultured Thermoplasmatales archaeon (assembly GCA_964526175.1). Taxonomy (GTDB): domain Archaea; phylum Thermoplasmatota; class E2; order DHVEG-1; family DHVEG-1; genus SM1-50. Next base: position 4,752 of record CAZGIV010000168.1, read on the forward strand.
TGGTAGATCCCTTAGTTTTTTAATGAAATTTCGATCATTAATGATGATTTCAACACCATTACCAATGTTTTTTACCGAGCCGACGAGGTTATGTTCTTTGGCTTTTCTATAGATATATGGTCGAAATCCAACACCTTGAACAATGCCTTGAACAAATATTCTATACATCTTCTGCTCACTACATGAACATACAGTTATCCATGTATTTTCAGGGAACATGGATATTGTATAAATTTTGTATCCTTTCCGAACATTACCCTCCAGGGGTATATAAAAATAGTTACTCTTTATTTTTAGATGACAAATAATCAGATTATCGTAAAAAATTATCCTGCATATT
>CAZGIV010000169.1:0-5063 GCA_964526175.1 uncultured Thermoplasmatales archaeon
TGCACCTGGTTTTGGATGGAGAGGAATATACGTCAAACATTTATTTTTCTGATAGTGACATCGATGCACTCGCATCTCGTTTCCGTACCCTTAGTGGGAGAGCGTTTTCTGAAGCATCACCAGTGTTAGACATGGATCTTGAAAAATACCGTACTCGAGTCACCGCCATATCAAATCCATTGACGCCTCGAGGCATCGCATTTGCGTTACGAAGACATCGGTCGAAACCGTGGACCCTTACCCATTTTATCGCAAATAACATGATTTCACCGCTGGCTGCAGGGTTTCTGAGTTTCTTAATTGATGGACAAGCATCACTGTTAGTCGCAGGAAGTCGTGGCTCAGGAAAAACCTCACTTCTCAGCGCATGTATCTTTGAGATACCGCAGCGATACCGTATTCTAAGCATAGAAGATACCGCAGAAATCCCTGTTGATGATTTCCAACGGTACGGATATAAAATACAGTCATTGATAACGAAATCGATTACAACAAGTTCGATGTCTACCGAAGTAGATTCTACCGATGCTTTACGGACCGCGTTGCGGTTGGGGGAATCCGTGTTAATATTAGGGGAAGTGCGCGGTGTTGAAGCAAAAGTCTTGTTTGAAGCCATGCGGGTGGGGGCAGCGGGAAATCTGATTATGGGAACTATTCATGGTTCCACCACAAGAGACGTCTATGAAAGGGTCGTCTATGATATTGGAGTACCGGCAACATCATTTAAAGCAGTAGATGCAGTCATAATCGCAGCACCTATCAGATGTGAAGGGGGGATTGAGCGAAAACGAAGGGTTGTGCAAATCTCAGAAATAACGAAACTCGGTTGGACCACTACTCCAGATCCAGACAAGATCTTTCAGAATGTCATGCTCTATGATACCGCTACAGATGAACTGCGCGCTACTGATCTTCTGGACATGGGACAATCCCAGGTTATCCAGTCTATTGCGAAAAAATGGGGGATAACCGTGGAAAAAGCTCTTGAAAACATACAGTTACGCACCGATATAAAAACCATGATTGTCAAGCAGAGTAAACAACATAAAGAATTACTGGAAGCTGCAACGATACGAGATGCAAATAACATGTTTTGGATGGGTATTGAGGAAAGTAAACAACAGCACGGAATTGTGGACTATGACGAAGTACGCAAAACATGGATGAAATGGTTCACAGACTATGTGAGGCGGCTGCTATGAGAACTGAGCATAACTGGTTTGAGAGAGGATCTGATTTTTCAAAAAAATATTTTTATTGGCTTCTGAAGGATACCGAAAAAACACAGCAAAAACTGCAACGATATTTCCCTTCAGAGTATGAGGATTTTCTTACGTTTTCAGAATTGGATGTTAAACGTTATGATATCCTTTTATTTGCCTACACCAGTGCATTTCTTTCCTTCCTTGTTTTTTTTAGTATTGATCTGTTCATCCTCGGTTCATATCACTTTTTCTTAGAGGACATCGATGGCGCGACGATAGCACTGATGGCCCTCGTATTGATCATTGTCCCACTCGTGGTGATGAATCTTATTGCGAATTACCCAAAAACCTATGCCCGCTACATCCAGATTCATTCCCTTGGAGACATTCCTGAAATACTCAGTTATCTTGTCATGTATCTTAAACTCGTCCCCAACCTGGAAAACAGCGTGAAATTCGCAGCCTCAGAATCAACCACAACCCTCGCAGGTGATCTACGAAAACTTATCTGGGATATGGAAATCAGGGTGTACCATGGCATTAATGACGCGATCATCAAGTTCGCGATACGATGGGGGCGATGGAGCGAATATTTCAAACGATCCTTACATCTGATACGCAGTTCAATCCAAGAAAAAGATGAAGCCTCACGGATTATCACCCTGGACCGAGCACTTGATGTTTCGTTAGAAGGCACTAAGGAAACCATGAATCAGTTCGCGAACCGGCTTCATCAACCGACCGTGATTCTTTATTCAATCGGGATTATGATCCCGTTATCGCTTATCGCCATGCTTCCTGCAGCAGGATTGGTAGGGATACGGATAACGATCTTCCAGGTGTTTCTCATCTATGACATTCTCCTGCCGTTGTTTATCTTTTTGTACACCCGTAAAATCCTTCTCTCACGCCCAGCAGCCTTTAATCCTTCGCTTATCCCAGCAGACCATCCTGATCTTCAGGGTATCAACCCCCGAGAGAGGTTTTTCTTCTCTGTTTTGGTTGGTATCATCATCGCTTTACCTGGATTTTTTTTCCTTATTTTACCTCTTTTATTTCCTCTTAGCGAATCAAATGAGTTGGCTCATTTTATTTCTAACCGTCAGATTTTGAATTCTTTTTTTCCGGTGACGTTATTTTTCATCTGGGGAGCAGCTACAGCAGTGTCTTTCTATTGCATAACTGTCTATCGTCCCTATAAAAAAGTGCGTGATGAAATAAAGCAGATGGAAAAAGAATTTAGCGATGCCTTATATATCCTTGGGAAACGGATCTCTGAGGAGAAATCCCCTGAAGAAAGTTTTGCCTATGCAGCGCAGACCATGCAAGGTAGCTTGATTGCTGAGGTGTTCCGTCAGACGAGCTATAATCTTATTGCGATGCATACTAATTTTCATGATGCGCTCTACAGCAATGAGTTTGGGTCTTTATTATATATCTATTCTGATCGTATCAAAGCAATCCTTCGTTTGTTCGTCGAAGGCACCCAAAAAAGCCAACGGGCGGTAAGCGCATCACTTGTACGCATCGCTGATCATCTGAAACAATTACAGGAGGTCGAGAAAAAAATAACAGACATGCTCTATGAACTGACTTCAACGCTACGGTCAACGGTAACTGTATTTGCCCCCCTTATCGCAGGGGTGACGCTGGCGATCACTATGTTGATTTCAAAGATTCTAGCGTCGTTACAAAGGAATAATTCTTCAGAGACCCTTACGGGTTTTACCGCGACGTTACCTGGTTCTTCTGAGACGTTCATGATTGAAAATGTTCGACCAGAATATTTCGTTTTAGTCATCGGAATCTATCTCATCGAACTCGTGGTCCTTCTCACACGATTCACCAATGGACTTAATGAAGGGGATGATAAAGCAACATTCATGTACACGCTTGGAAAAATTATGCCACTGTCTATCATCGTCTTCTCAGTGACGATCATCCTGGGTCAATACTTCTTTTCACAAATAGTACCAATGATATAAAAGCAACGATATCAACAACGGGGAACCTGTATTTCATGTCATGAACATTCATAGGGATATGTAATTGAACAAGTAGGAGGAGATATACCAGGTAAACTACATACGAACATTGTTTATTAACTGTAATAGCCATGAGCTTCTTGAAGGTGGATTGGGATGCAAAATGAGGAAAAGGAAGCCTCAACGCTTGAATTAAAACGACCAGTTGCGGTTCGAGCTTTGAGAAGAAGTAACGTACGCAAGAAAATAGCGGAATATCTTTTTGAAATCAGTCCGAATTATAGTTACACCGCTGAAATAGCCTATCATGTGAGAACAACACCATCGAACGTGATTGGGGCAATACGCGGGATGGAAGAACGATACAAGGAAGATGAATCATTACTGAATCTTGATATCGTTCAAGAAAAAAACTGCGGGAATAACGTACGCTTGTACGGTATTACAACTTTTGGAAAAGAAATGATTAAATCAGTTATCGAAAAGTAATAGGGTGAAAAGATGTTCATGGGAAAATATCGTTTATCCTGTCATAATGATTGTTATTTGATGGATGAGGAGTTTTTTATAACTGAACCAAAGAAAGAGGAAATATAACCGTTCAGATAACCGTTTCAGAAGAACCACCTGCGGTGAGGAGTTCTTGTAAGACAACGCTATATTGTTCAGGTTCGACAGTTAGGAGTTTTTTCGCATGATCTTTTAAGAATCCACCATACTCAATCTCTTCTTTTGAGAACTTCCATTTTACTTCAGCACCTTTTCCAAGTGCAAGTAAAAATGCATAAGCGATCGATTTTCCTTTGGGGGTATCAGGATGGTTCTTTATTTCTGCAATAGCTTTTTTTTCCCCAAAGGTCATATAGGTACGGGCGACAGCATCTGCAAAAGCAGCAAGTGGCGGTAACTGGTCATAGACAGGCAGTCGCGATAATATCATTCTTCGTTGTTTATACTCAAACGCAAGTTGAACGATATTGGATGGGGTATCATCGAGCTGAAAGAGAGAGGCAGCCATCTCCGGATCATCCAGGATGGAACCAAGAAATTCCATCCCAAACTCACTCCAGAACCGCTCTAGGACTTTCCCAGAAGTGATTTTTGATACAATCAATGGTTCCTGGCTTTTATTTAAAAAAAACTCTAGTGCTGTTTTTTCGGAGGAATTCGGTTGTAACGCATCGACAAATCGAGTAACATCGGTACCATAAGAGACACCATCTAAGACTAAGATTTTCTCGTCAACTTGCTTGACATGTTCTTCTTGGCTTTTGGAAATTTTTTTAATAAATTCATAGTCAGTCAATTTTCCGGTCAGGTAGTCTTGCAGATGTGCAGTTTTTTGCTTATCAGAGAGAACCTGATGTTTCCCGACATGGGTTATAACCTCGATGTCAAAATCATCTGAGAGATTTCGTTGCAACATGTATTTCGAGATAGTAAACATGGTATTTCGTGTCGACTTTGTGCAGTTCTCACAAAGAGCGATGATGATCTGTGCTGATTTCCACTCAATTCTGAGATAATTAAGAGTTTGATATTCTTTCTTTTTCGCTGTTTCCGCAGAGATATGCGGACAGCTCATAACGTCGTTTACAGACGACAAACCAAGTTTATTTCTAATAAATTCAATAAATTCTGAGGGAGGATGCGCTTCTTTTCCTGTACACACATACCCATCATCCCAGGAGTAAACAAACAGGTTTTTTTTAAAAGCAATATCTTTTATACCACGAAGTCGAAACACCGGGTCATCAAAATGTTGTACCGCGATGAGTTTTTCTTTGTCTGCCTTTCCCCGTTGTGCATACGTGATATCTCCAGTAGGAAACGTCAATGCTGCAAGGTATGGTGCCTTTTCTGAGATTGCGAG
>CAZGIV010000170.1:0-4941 GCA_964526175.1 uncultured Thermoplasmatales archaeon
ATATTCTTATGTTAAGTGAAACACAACGAGAAGCAAAGAAACTTGGTGGACCGCGATAAGAGGGAGACAAACATGGCCGAAAAGAGAACGTGTTCATTCTGTGGATCTGATATCGAACCTGGGACGGGAAAATTGTTTGTAAAAAAGGATGGTACTGTTCTATATTTTTGTAAAATGAAATGCCAGAAAAACATGCTGAATTTAGGTCGTATCCCAAGGCGGGTACGATGGACAAAAAGCTACAAAAAAAAATCTTAAGCCGATAGAAAAAATTAGTATTGCATTGGGCGAATGCGGAACAATAACTCTTGTTTTTCCTGAAAAAAATCATTTTTTTTAAAATCATTTTTAGTATGAAAACCTATCCATGAGAAAAGGTTAAATATAAGGAAAGGTAACAGGATTGAGAAATCTATTCGTTGGAAAAAATATATAGAAAGTTTTATTAGTAATGACACCCATGTATATTTATTAATTAATGGGGGAAATCCTGTGCGTAAAACAATCAAAATTGGTTTAATTATTGGTATTACCATTGCTTTTTTGACACCAGTATCGTTGGTTATTGCAGATGATACAGAACCACCGGTGATAACATCAATATCTTATGGGCCCCATGCTGGTGTGCGGACTGATCCAGGTTTTTATCTGTATCAATCATGTAATGTTACTGATAATGTAAGTGTTGCAGATGTCAGGATAAATATCATAGGGCCAGTTGGTTTTACCCCGATAAATGATTCAATGGTATTGATGAGTGCCGATCTCTATTACTATGAAGTGGATAACGTATCTGTTTCAGGAACCTACGAGTTTTATATTTGGGCGATTGACACCTCGAATAATAGTATCCAATCGGCTCCATATTATATGCTTGTTTTCGAAAACTATCTCAGCTATATCCACGTTGATGTGAATAACACCGTTGGTCCTTGGAATGGAACCGTAGAATATCCATTACAATACATCAATGATGCACTCGCGGTTCTTGCTCCAAATGGTACAATTTTTATCCATGATGGTGTGTATGCGAATACATCTATTTCCCTTGATAAAAACATGAATTTTATTGGTGAAAATCAAGACATGACTATTCTTGACGGAGGCGGAGTTAATACAAGTGTTATTGTGCAAATAAGTAGTTATTCGTTAATTACTATCTCAAATTTGACATTGCGAAATGCTATGATCGGGATTCAAGCACAAAACGGTAATAATTCAATAGTGTCGCATTGTTCTTTTCTGCAATGCGCTGATTCAGGTATTATTTTATCTGATTATCAGCAACTGATGGTTAGTGATTGTACGTTCGAGAATAATTATAGAGGAATGCAACTTACGAATTGTAGTTACAATCAGTTTTATCATAATAATTTCCAAAATAATTCGATTCAGGTCTCCACCTATTTCAATACCTCTTCTAATATATGGGACGATGGAATTACCGGTAACTACTGGGATGACTATCGAATAAGCTACCCCACTGCGCAGATCATTCCAGGAACCGGGACTTGGGATACTCCTTATATTGTCAATATTTCTGGTAATAATACGGATTATCATCCATGGGTGTACACCAACGGGTATATTGATACCATCCCGCCGGAAGTAACAGTTATCTACCCGAATGGTGGGGAAGTGCTAGCTGGTGAAGTGATGGTTCAATGGTCTGCGTCTGATGATGTGACCATGGATTTGAATGGTACTATTCTTATTGAGTATAGTGCAGATAATGGAAGTAGTTGGAATCAAATTGCTGCACAACAGAATAATACCGGTTTGTATTTGTGGAATACAAGTTTGGTTCCTGATGGTGATTTGTATCTTATACAAGTGAGTGCTACTGATGAATTTCTTAATGTCGGTTCAGATATGTCCGATAGTACGTTTTCCATTGATAATATTGATACTGTTCCTCCACAGGTAATGGTTATTTATCCGAATGGTGGGGAAGTGCTAGCTGGTGAAGTGATGGTTCAATGGTCTGCGTCTGATGATGTGACCATGGATTTGAATGGTACTATTCTTATTGAGTATAGTGCAGATAATGGAAGTAGTTGGAATCAAATTGCTGCACAACAGAATAATACCGGTTTGTATTTGTGGAATACAAGTTTGGTTCCTGATGGTGATTTGTATCTTATACAAGTGAGTGCTACTGATGAATTTCTTAATGTCGGTTCAGATACGTCAAATAGCACGTTCTCCATTAACAACCACCTAAACTATCCTCCCTCCATCCCACAAGTCCATGGGCCATCTTTTGGGGGGAATGAAATCAGCTTCAGTTTTACTGCTAATGCGACTGATCCTGAGGGGGAATTAATTTATTATAAATGGGATTGGGGTGATGGGAACGTCAGTGGATGGCTTGGGCCTTTTAACTCTAGTGGTTCTATTACAATGTCCTACATGTGGATGAACGATGGTAACTATAGTGTACGGGTAAAGGCTAAGGATATTGGCGAGGGTGAAAGCGCTTGGTCAGCAGAGCATCTGATTTCAATTGCACCACAAATTAACTTTTCTAATGTGAAACTCGGATATATTTACATCAAACTCTTTTCCTTTAATAGATCATTTATCTTCTCAGATTTCTTAGCACGGCTTGGTGTGGTCATTATACTGACAAGCCACGACATGAGTTTAGAAGGGGTTGCAACAGATGTTGTAAAATCGGTTACTTTCAGGGCGGAAAACCAAATGCAAGTTGAGACCATGGAAATTATCGATGATAATAGTTCTGATGGATTTTCCTGCAATATGAATGTTTCTCGTGGGATATATACACTTAATATCACTGCGTATGATGGAAATGGATCCTTAGTTGATAGATATAGTCTGGTTACTGTCTTCTTTATTCGCATAGGTCGATATGCTACTGGACCTGGTCAAAGTCATCTCCAACGTCTCCGATCCATCCCCCGGCTTCGTCACTAACCTGCTTATGTCTTTCATCTCCCGATTTCATATGATAAATGATAGGTATTGCCCCAAAATATTTATATGTAAATACATACTAGGTAATATACGAGAAGAAGAAGTTGTAAAAATATTTGGGTTAAACGAAAATCCAAGAGGGATTATATGATGAAAAAATGTATGCTCTATATTGTTTGTATAGGAATGTTGTTGGCGACGATTTCAACGATAGGTATTCCCTATGCTTCTGCAGCTCCCCCTGCAGAACCCAATCAGCCTATTCCTTTTCCTGGTTCAAGTGGAGTCACTGTTTTTATTGATATGCAATGGACTTGTGGTGAAGAGAATCTTACCTATGATGTGTATTTTGGCACAGATAATCCACCCCCGCTTATGGTAGTAAATCAATCAGCAACAATTTATGAACCAGACCGTCTTCTGTTAAATACTACCTACTATTGGCAAATTGTCGCCTGGAACAGCCAACAGGAATTCACTCAAGGTCCGATTTGGAGTTTCATCACAGCAACCAATCAGCCACCATTCAAACCAACAGTTCTTGATGGGCCAACGGCAGCTGGACGAGAGATTCCACTGGACTTTTCGACGGTTGCTGCTGATCCAGAGGGAGATGAAGTGTACTATCAATGGGACTGGGGCGATGGGAACGTCAGTGAGTGGCTTGGTCCCTATGAATTTGGTGAACACACACAAACAACCTACCAATGGGCGCAGAACGGCAGCTACGACATAACAGTACGAGCAAAAGATATTGATGGGAAACAAAGCGGCTGGTCATCAGCCTATCATATAACTATCGCATCGCAGATTCAAATGGCGAACTGTTTACCAGGGTATCTTTACTTGAGATTTTTAACCTTTGATAAGACATATGGCTATATCTATTCACTGGACTTATTAGGAATGTCTCTCATCATTAGCACTGGCGGAATGGTTGTGGATGCAACGGGTTCAGATTCGGTTCATACAGTTATTTTTGAAATGAAGAACCGGTTTATGGAAGACCAGCAATGGAATGCGACCTCGAATAACCTCACCGGAAACTCTTACGAGGGGTTCTTTATTTTAAACGATGGTCTATATGAAACAACAGCATCTGCTTACGATGGAAGCGGTCGGTTAATCGATAGGGCAACACGACAATATGTGGTGTATTACGAGTGGAAGTTTGTCCTACTGAAACAGTTACTTGGATTATCATAAGCATTCCAAATTCCCCGAGTATGATTCAGAAAGCATCGTAAGAACATACAGGTCGTAATTACTTGTTCGTAAGAGTATCCTGGTTTGTCTGTCACTAAAATCTATTAATAGATATATCCTTAGATTTTTGTTTTAGTGGTTCTTCTGGGTTGATTTCGTTAGGGCTTTTTTATGTAGATTGAAATACAGTATCTACGGTAGAGCTAAGAAGACGTTTTTCCATATCGAGATGGCAGAGTAGTTCAATTACTGCCAAGAAATAAAAAATTCATAAAAAATAAATGAGTAATATTTGGATGAAAATAGTATACGCCTAAATGTTAATTTTTAGGAATTATATGCAAGATTTTATTCACTTATATGCTTAAATACTGTCGTTCTATTTCTGTGTATATACCGGGGAGTTGTCTATGGATGAGATAAAATTCAAGCTGGTAGAAATAGAAAAGACCGATGATATGAACTTTATCTTAGGGCAGACTCATTTCATCAAATCTGTTGAAGATATCTACGAGGCGATGAAAAACGCAGTCCCTACCGGGAAATTTGGAATCGCCTTTTGTGAAGCAAGCGGTGCATGTAAAATTCGTAGCGAAGGAAACGATATAACCCTTAAGAAACTCGCAGAGAAAAACGCGGTGAATATCAGCGCAGGTCATTCGTTTATCATATTCATGATGGATTGTTATCCGCTCAATGTGTTAAACGCTATAAAAAATGTTCCTGAGGTTTGTTCTATTTTCTGTGCTACCGCAAACCCAACAAAAGTTATTGTTGCAGAGTCAAAACAAGGCA
>CAZGIV010000171.1:0-4816 GCA_964526175.1 uncultured Thermoplasmatales archaeon
GGGCCTTTAGAGGTTGGAAGTCCTTGAGGGGAATAGAATAATGTCACGGAAAGTATGTATTATTGGAGGAGCAACTACACCATTTGACTACGGTCCAACTGGTTTTGAAAGCATAGAAGGAGGCGCAGCGGAATGCGTCAGAGAAACGCAACAGGATGTTCCTGGGTTCTCGCTTCGCGACCTAGATCTGATGATTTATTCTCATTTCTCTGTGCATTTCAGTCATCAACTCGCACCAGAATGGATCATTCATGATCATCTTGGACTTGTTGGTATTCCACATTATCGAGTAGAAAATGGGGGTAACACTGGTGGCTCAGCGTTGTATGCAGCTGCGCTTGCCGTCATGTCTGGCCATCATGATGTCGTCGGTATCACCGGGTGGGAGACCATGGATTCTGTCTCACAATCACAAGGCAGCGAGTTTATCGCTTTGGCTTCTGATATCAGATATGAACTCATGGTCGGGGGCATCTACCCGATTTACTATGCAGCGATGGCGAACAAATGGATGAAGGAAAACAAGATAACTGAGGAGGATGTCGCAACCATCGCGGTGAAAAACAAGAACAATGCGATGGACAATCCTAAGGCGCAATGGTATCGCAACGACCATAAACTTATTACAATTGAGGATGTGATGAATTCTCGTCTCATTTCGTATCCTATCAAGAAATTGGATTGCTGTTTGATGAGCAGGGGTGTTGCGTTTCTCGTGGTGTGCTCTGAGGAGTACGCAAAGAAAGTCAATCCTGATCACTACGTCACCATTGACGGTATGGGGCTGTCCAGTTGTACGATTAGGGCAGGTGATCGTCTCAATAATCCTGGATGGAGCGAACGGTACGAGCCTGGGTATCCAGGGATGACTGAGTTTGCTGCGTGTCGGCACTCAGCTGAGCAAGCCTACAAAATGGCAGGTATCGCTGATCCTCTTAAAGACATTGATTTTGGTGAAATCCATGATGCCTTCTCCACCTCAGAAGCACAAATCTACAAGGCATTAGGGCTTGCTGATGAAAACACAATTGCGAAGTTCATCCGTGACCAGCGAACCAGTCTGAATGGTGACATCCCGATGAATCCCGGGGGTGGCCTCCTGGGATACGGCCATCCGGTTGGTGCCACCGGAATGATGAGTACTATTGAATGTTATTATCAGCTTGCTGGGATGATCCCAAAGAAGCATCTTAGTAAGAAAACCGAGGTTTCTGACCCAGAATGTGGTATTGTGAATAGCCATGCTGGGACAGGGACGAGCATTTCTAATTTTATCCTAAGGAGGCATTAAACCATGATGGAGACAGTTTCATTAAAAAATAAAAAAGAGAAGTTTGCAGATATACCAAAATTCACTGAGAAAAAAGATTACCGCCCCGAAGATGTCAAAGAAACAGGTCTTGTATTTGTCGGTCATGAGATTTCAGAGGATCGAACCGCTATGAACCAGTTTCTTCATTATGATCAACTCTACACAATTCGCCATGGATGGAACAGTAAATTCTTTATCGGGTTACTCGACGGGAAAATCATGGGAACCCATTGTCCAAAATGTGGTGATTCATGGGTTCCTGTTCGCACCCATTGTTGGAACCTCAAGTGTAATTTAGAGAGAACTGAGTGGATAGAAATGCCGCTCACTGCAAAGGTTCATACCTGGACGATTGCGGGATGGAGCGGGCGGTCCTCACTGAAACGACTCCCTATCATCCTTGTGTACGCAAATATTGGCACCAGTAAAGTTGCCATGGCAAATGAACTCCATGGCATCGACCCCTGGGATGTTGAATTTGGGATGCCGTTGAAAATAGTGTTTAAACCAAATGACCAGCGCATCGGAGCCGTAACTGATTTTCATTTTGAGCCTGCGGATTTCTGGAAACCATCACCGATGAACAGTGAAAAAAATCGCATAAAACAACTTGTAACACCCGTATATGAATGGGTAAAAACCCTGAAATGACGTTATAATCGGACAAGAAGATATCATGGTTTCTTCTTTCAAAAGATCAGGGGAGGTTTATCTTTTCTTTTACAAATTCAACTAGTTCGTCTTTGGTGAAAGGTTTTTCTAAAAAATTTTCAATACCGCTGGGTCGTTTTTTTAGGATTGGTTTCATGCAGAAGAGTGCGGTTGTTTCCGTACTACCAGGCATTCTGGTTTTTACCAAGATCAAATCAAAGGTTTCTTCGTTATCCTCTTTGAGTCGGTCAAGGGCTTCTCTGCTGTTGCTAGCTGTTACGACTTCAACATCTTCCTTTTTTAGCATAGCCTTGACTTGTTTGAGAAGATCTGTTTCCTCATCAACGATCATGATGGTTTTAATAGTCACACCAGCAACTAAGAAAACAGGTTGTATACTTAAAATCTTTTGATACTGTGTGGGGAAAGTTTAAATTAACTCCTTCTTTACTTCTTGTTCATATGCTGACTCGGAATGAAGCGTTAGCGTTGCTTAAAAAAAACCTACGAACAAAGAATCTTATCAAACACTCTTTGGCAGTCGAAGCTATCCTTGTAGAGATGGCAAAGAGGTTAGGGGAAGACCCAGAGCTCTGGGGATTAACAGGATTGCTACATGATTTAGATTATGATTTTACAAAAAACGAGCCAGAGAAGCATTCACAAATAACAGTTAAAGTATTATATGATTTATTACCTGCAGAAGCAATTAACGCAATCAAAGCACATAATTATCAGTATACATCCCAGATTCCACAGACCTATATTGATAAATCGTTGATTGCTGCTGACGCGGTATCTGGTCTTATTATTGCTGCAGCACTCGTCATGCCCTCCAAGAAGCTTGCTGATGTGACTCAAAAGACCTTACTGGCGAAGTTTAAGGATAAATCCTTTGCAGCGGGCTGCAACCGAAAACGAATTGAACTCTGTGGAGATATGGAACTAGAACTTCAGATGTTTCTTGAGCTGAGTCTAAACGCGCTTAAGAAGATTTCTGATTCATTGGGGCTTTGAAATATGACACCACCTGAGAATACGTATGCAAGGAGACAAAATCCAAATGCGACAACACAAGATGGTGAGGAAGGATACTACCGGTTGCCGTTACCGAATCGAAAACACAATGAGCTGTTTGCGATTGCAGATCAATTACTCGGTGGTTCTCGTATCCATGTTGTCTGTGAGGATAAAAAATCTCGTATGGCTCGAATCCCTGGAAAGATGAAACGCAAGGCTCGAGTGCGCACTGGTGATCTGCTTATTATCAAACCATGGGATATCCAAAATGAGAAAGCAGATATTGTTTTTCGGTACAGTAGGACTCAAGCAAGTAGCCTGAGCAGAAGAAAAATGCTTCCAGAGGAAATTAATGTCTTCTGATGAACTTCTGAATGACAAGTGGTTGAAAAAACTCGATCGGCAATCACAAGTGATATTAGACCGCGTGGTTTTTGATCGAAAGACGTTTGGCGAGGTGTTTGATAAACAGACACTTCTCCGTCTAGGAAAATTGATTTCAGATAAAATAATTGATCAAGTAGATTTTCCGGTTTCCACGGGAAAAGAGGCAAATATCTTTCGGGGGACCACCCCTGAAAAAGAGTTTGTTGCGATTAAAATCTTCCGAACATCAACGATGACCTTTAAACATATCGCTTCGTATATCGAAGGTGATCCTCGGTTTGCTTACGGGTATAAAAACAGACGGGATATTATCGAAGAATGGGCAAAAAAAGAGTATAAAAACCTTGTTTTATTACGTCAGTCAAATGTACGTGTACCTGCCCCATTAAAATGTGTACAAAACATTTTGATTATGGAGTATATTGGTGACGCGAATAAACCAGCCCCGATGTTAAAGGACGTGGTTCTTCGAAACCCCCAAAAGGTCTTTGACGAAATCATGACCTTTATCACGAGGATGTACAAAGCAGAAGTCGTCCATGCTGATCTCAGTGCATTTAATATTCTGATGTATCGCCAGAAACCCTACATCATTGACGTCGGTCAAGGAGTATTACTTGATCATCCGTCTTCCTCAGAATTCCTCCAAAGGGACATTCATAATATCGTCCACTATTTCAAAAGATATGACATCGAAAGCGATGAACACCTTTTCTTTGAGAAATTGACGAAAAAAAAGAAGGGATAACCGATGAAATATGTACGTATTCCAAAAGAACGTGTCGGTGTCTTGATTGGCAAGGACGGTGAAACGAAAAAGACGATCGAGAGGATTTCACAGATGCGTCTGGAAATAGATTCTGAAGAAGGGGATGTGTCGTTCAATGAACAGGAGGCAAAAGACCCTCTTATCCCCTTGAAGGTTGAGGATGTTATCCGTGCGATCGGACGAGGGTTTTCACCGGATCATGCGTTTCGTTTATTTGGGGAAGAAACAGAGTTATATATCTTTGATATTTATGACTATGTTGGGAAGAAGGAGTCCCATCTTATCCGGGTGAAAGCACGGGTCATTGGACGTGAAGGAAAAACAAAACGAGTCATCGAGGGTCTGACGGGGGGGATTCTTGCAGTCTATGGACATACAGTCGCCGTGATAGCAGATTTTGAATCGATGGATATTGCAAAAAAGGCTATTGATATGCTGCTGAGCGGTAGCGAACACCCGACGGTGTATCGGTATCTTGAACGAGAAATGAAAAAATATCATCTGAGCAGACGGATTCCTCGAGAATAAAAAAAGGGTTTTTCTTTTAGACGCCCCGAGTACCCGAAACTTTTAATCCTCCTAGATGGATATTGCCTGTTCGCATGGTGTCCTATGGAAGATGATCTTACCTTACTGAGCGTTGTTCCCTCTGATCGAAAGAAATTAGAAAATATGGG
>CAZGIV010000172.1:0-4768 GCA_964526175.1 uncultured Thermoplasmatales archaeon
GAGGAATTATATTCCTTTTTTGTAATCTCTTTTGAGTAATGATTTCGATACATATGTCACCCCGTATTATGATAGTGAATTTAGTCTTTTTGAAAGAAAAGACATCACCTTTGCTAGATTTTTTGTATTATCCCATGTTTTTATCCATTTATCAAGATCAGACTGCTTTGTATCTTTTAGCCTATGAATCCAATGTTCAATCCGAGGAACCGCTCTGGTTACATTATCGACGATGGTGATAGTCGCGGTTTGTGCTGTACGAGACAACGGATTCAGATCAACAGCAATAACTGTTTTGCCCATCCTCTGAAGTGCTTGACA
Source organism: uncultured Thermoplasmatales archaeon (assembly GCA_964526175.1). Taxonomy (GTDB): domain Archaea; phylum Thermoplasmatota; class E2; order DHVEG-1; family DHVEG-1; genus SM1-50. The sequence continues at coordinate 322 of CAZGIV010000172.1, forward strand.
GCGGTCACCATCCTCAAGAGGAACAAGAACGACATCAGCAGTAAAAATCCCATCGTTCTCACAAAGCGCACGATCAGAATCTAGCCAAGGGATCCTAGCATCAGGATACAACCCATATACTTTTTTTACCCCTTTTTTCTGCAGCAATGAAACAATCTTCTTTACCCGCTCTGGGGTACGATGAAACAGGTTTACCTCAAGTTTCGCAGGAACAGCATTCGCTAAGGAAATGCACATATCAGCGGCTAACGCAGCAACGTTTCCATTCAGAGAAATCACTGGGTTTTTTGCACACAATAAAGCTGCAGCTGCAACCTTCTCTGCACCGTCAGCTGCAGGAATGGTGATTTCACCGAGGAGGTAATCAAATGCTTCCCCGCGTCCATGCGCAATCAAACCGGTTTCATGAACGATACCATGCTTCATCGCTTCTGAAATCAATTCTCGTGTCATCAAGGAATGATACCGTGGATGGCTCTTCGGGATCTTCTTCATATATGCACCCCAAATAACCAGCGATCCTTTTTAAAAGTTAGGAAGGAAAAACAGAAAAATAAGAAAAGAGGATTGTTTCGCTTATCCGTACATTTCCGGTTGCGGGATCTGACTCGCACCAGAGACAATTGGTTTTGCCTGTTTGTGGAATCTCTGGAGCTGTTTCTCAATCCGCTCTGCCTCATCATACAACGGGCCGACATTTATCTCGATACCTATGACGAGAGCTATGACATTAATCGCAGAGGCAGCAGCACGCGCATCAGGGTAATTAGGATGTGCTTCAGCAAGAATCGATATCACATCAAATTTCTCATGTTTTCCCTTATTTAACAGCACTCCTGAAACACCAGCGATGATCCCATTTTTAAATTGTGGGATATTTTTCGCTGTAAGTGTTGCACGAGCATTTTCTGTTGACCCGATCGCGTATGCATCCACCGTCATTTCATCTTCAGATGTTTTACCTTCAACGACCATTCCTTCAGGGGAAATCATCAACTTACAGCCTTTTTTCTTGGACCAGGTCATAATCGCTTCTGATAACGCATTAATCAAATTCGGTTTTGGTTTAAACTCAGAGACGAAGACAGCCAGTTTCTGCCCATTTGCCAACGTACCACCATAGATCCGTACAGGGGCGAGTGGCTCACCCGTATGAACAACAGAAAGAGTTGGAAAGTGTGGTGATTCTATCGCACCAATCTGTTTTAACCCTAATGCATCAATCATATAATTCGCAACAATAGTACTAACCAGACCAATGGATGGAAACCCTGCAATAACAGATCCGTTTTCTAAATTCATCTCTTCAAAATCTACGATTTGAATGTCTTCCAAATGCACCACCACTTATTAACACCGTAATAATTCCAAAGCATTTAAAACTAATTGGTATAAACGTACAAAGGCAATTAACCTTTGACAACTCCTAAAGGTACAAGTTTTGCAACTTTTAAGGAGATCCCTGCTCCATGGGTAACGTTTACAACTTCATTAACACGTTTATAAGCAGCTGGTGCTTCTTCAGCCATCACCTTCCAACTCGCGGGATGCGCATAGATACCTTTCTTTTTTAGATCGTTCATGATTTGCTCCCCGCGATATCGATGAACAGCTTCGGTTCTCGACATCACTCTTCCTGCGCCATGGCAGGTAGAGCCAAATGTCTCTTCAGAGTTTTTTGTTCCATGGAGCAGGTAACTTTCTGTACCCATGTCCCCAGGGATTAACACCGGTTGTCCGACATCACGATATTTTAAAGGAACCTCTTGTCGCCCTGGTCCGAATGAACGAGTAGCGCCTTTCCGGTGAACATATACTTTTCGTTTTGTTCCATCAACTTCGTGTTCCTCGAGTTTTGCGATGTTATGACATACATCATATACGATGCCCATATTAAGATCCTCAGCTCGTTGGCGAAGAACTTTCTCAAAGGATTCTCGAACCCAATGGACAATCATCTGTCTATTGCACCAAGCGAAGTTTGCAGCACACGCCATTGCTTTCAAATAATCTTGCCCTTCTTTTGAGCTAATAGGAGCACATGCGAGTTGACGGTCCGGAAGCCAGATATTATATTTCTTTACCGCTTGTTCAAGCACACGGAGATGGTCAGTACATACTTGATGACCAAAACCACGAGAACCTGTATGAATCATCACCATAATTTGACCTGTATTTTGGATACCATATGCTTTTGCAGCAGTAGCGTCATAAATTTCAGCGACTTTCTGGATTTCTAAAAAATGATTTCCAGCACCAAGAGAACCAAGCTGAGGGGCACCACGCTGTTTTGCTTCATTGGACACCTTTGAGATATCTGCATTTTCTAAACATCCGTGTTCCTCAAGATATTCTGCGTCATCTTTCCAGCCATAACCATTCTCTATAGCCCATTTCGCCCCAAGTAGTAATACATCTTCTAGTTGTTTTCTGTTCAGATGAACCTTTGCCTTTGACCCAAGACCAGAGGGGACATTGATAAACATCTCATCGATAAGACGCTGTATCTTTTGGGGATCTAAATCTGTGAAATGGAGATTTGTCCGTATCAACCGGACACCACAATTGATATCGTATCCCACACCGCCTGGAGAAATAACACCGTTCTCTTGGTCCATGGCTGCCACACCGCCTATGGGAAATCCGTAGCCCCAGTGGATATCAGGCATTGCTAATGATTTACCAACAATCCCAGGCAGCATGGTGACATTGGCAACCTGCTCCGGAGCGTAATCCATCCGTATGGATCCAATCATCCCATCGTCCGCATAAATAACACCAGATGTCTTCATATGTAGGTTGTTCTGTGTTCCCTGATAATTGGATGGGATTTCAAAGCGAAAATCATTTATTTTCCGTAATGGTCCGTTCCAATTCATAGTGATCCTCACCTTGCGAATAGAACGAAGGATTTATAAAAGCTCTGAGGCAAATTTTACCGTTTCTTTTTTAAAAAGGGGATTCCCGTATTCTTATTAATTGCGATTTGGTACCCACCTGGAAGCCGGGCAGGGTGTCCCATTTCTGGTTTTTCCTTACTGAAGAAATGAATTGTTGTTTTTTTTCCATCGTGTTTCCTGGTTTCTCGTTTATAAAGAGTGTACTCGTTATAAATGCATACATTAGAAGGTGATGGTTTTTTTATTTTCTCTCTTGCAGGATAGGATTCCCATTCGGCATCATCTTGGAAGCTATTTTTTGATAGTTTCTTAGTCATTTTTCGTTTTATGGGAGTAAATTCTTGATTTTCCGGTAATGTAATTTTTTGCTCTATGTCTTTTTTAATTTGTTTGGCGAGTTTTCGTTTGATCCCACGAATTTGTACAAGGTCATCTACGGTTGCGTCTTTTATATTTTCAGTCGAGAAATAGCCGTTTTTATACAGAAGTTCAGCAGTGTTCTCATCAATGCATTCGATGCCTTTAAAAGCACTTAAATCGACCTTAATCGGAGGTGTTTCACCGGTACTGATGGATTCTGATTTTGATAATGCTTCCTCTCGTAGTTGTTGAAGAGGATATTGTTCTTTGACGATACGTTTTACTTCTTCTTTTTCTCTGGTTTCCTTTTTTATTTGTTTCAATTCAATTTTCTTCAGTTTTTTAGCGTCTCTTTCTTTTTTCCTTTGTTCTCTTATTTCTTCTCGTTGTTTTCTCCTTGAAAGTATTTTGAATGAAGGCTCTGGTGATTCTACCTGTTGGAATTCAACTGAGGTCGTAACAGGTATTTCTTCGGTTGGATGTGTTTCCGATTCGATTGGTTTTTCAAGTTTTTCAGGTGTTACAGAGACATTAACTCGTTCAAATTCAGGTATATCATCTACATCTGGCTTTCGATCAGGTTTTTGCATCTCTGATGCTTCTTCGTCTGTGACTGGTTGCCATTCAGGGAGATTCGAATCCTCAACAGGCGTACCATTATTATATAGAGGTTTTTCTTTTTCTGGAGGCTGCTGTATTGTTTCTTCAGGAGTTACTTCTAAAAATTCAGGCAAGATGACTTTAACTTTTTCTATCTCAAAGAGATCCTCAGAGTCAAAATTTACATCCTGTGAAGGCATTGGTTTACTGGGAGTGGAAGTCGATACTAATTCAAATTCAGGAAGTGGGGTAGAGAGTTCTACTTTAGGCAAGGGAGTTATCAATCGAGGACTGACTGTTACTTTTGTATGGACAGAAACCCTTGGTTCCAAAGAGTTGAATGCATGAGAAAAGCGCTCAGTTTTCGTTCGAGTAATTGATGAATCTCCACTCAATCGTCTGCGAACAGACTCAAGGGCCTTCTCATCTTTTGAGAGAAGAGATGTAAGAGTGGGGTCTGGCGAGTTATCCAAAATCCTCCGTAGTTTCGTTAAATCATCTACTTGAGATTTTTTCTCTCGAGACATAATATTCAAAGAGTATAAGATTCCACATATATTAATAAATTTCCTTCTGTAATGTTCTTT
>CAZGIV010000173.1:0-4529 GCA_964526175.1 uncultured Thermoplasmatales archaeon
TGGATACGACTTTGTATGAACCACAGCAGCAGATGTCATCCGATGAGATTTTTTTACTTCGGAAGACGTATCCCTATGGATATAGGGCATTAGTTGCTCAGGAAGATGTTTCTTTTGAGCAAACGATATTTGATTTGGCAGAACAGCAATCGTATCCCTCATCTTCAGATACATCATCAATGTTGATGAGTGAATCATTGAACTCGTCCTGGCCGATGAAATCGTATAATGCGCAGCGTATCGGCCGAACGACCTATAGCACTGCTGATAACCCGGGTCTTGAGAAATGGCGTTTTCTTACTTATGTAAGTGGTGTTGACTCTGGTGCAGTGGTCTCCGATGATAATACTATTATTTTTGGTAGTAAAGATTATTACATATATGCGTTATATCCAAATGGGACACTTCATTGGAAGTACAAAACCGGTGGTCAGATATATTCAACCCCGGCAGTTGCTGCTGACGGCACCATCTACATTGCTTCCTGCAATAATTATCTCTATGCCTTATGTCCTAGCGGAACACTGAAATGGAAATTTAATCTACAATATATCTCATATTCCTCACCTGTGCTTGCCAATAACGGAACGATATATATTTGCACTGCTGAGGGGGGAAAACTATTTGCAGTCAACCCGAATGGGACAGCCCAATGGTGCTATGATGCGATGAGCGGAATGTACGGTGATCCTGGGTTAGGAGCTGATTGATGGTACAATCTATGTTGGAACATGGGATAATTATTTTAACGCTATCAATCCGAATGGGACCTTGAAATGGCGGTTCCCCACCGGGAATCATGTCAAAGGTGTTTCCTCCATCGCACCTGACGGCACTATCTACTTTGGCTCCTGGGATGGATACCTCTATGCACTCTACTCGAATGGGACGATGCGCTGGCGTTGCAGGGTCGGCTCAGGTACGGAAACCACTCCGGCGATCGCCGCGGATGGTACTATTTATGTAGGTGGTGATGAGTTGTATGCGGTGTATCCGAATGGGACGATGCGCTGGTCATTAGCATTAGGCTCTGAAAGATTTATTTTCATGTCTTGCCCTGCGATCGCTGCAGAAGGCACTATCTATGTAGGTTTAAACATAGGTAATGACGTGGGTGGTGAGATCCTTGCGGTGAATCCGAATGGGACGGAACGTTGGCGGAAAATCATATCAGATGATAATGTAGATTCCTCTCCGGCGATCGCCGCGGATGGCACCGTCTATGTCGGTTCAACCGGGGGTTCAGGTGGATATCTCCATGCGTTCGGGACAATCGAATCTAATGCACCTCCATATACTCCAAGTATTGAAGGACCAACCAATGGTAAAGCAGGTACAGTATATGGATTTCATTTTACGGGTATAGACCCAGATAATAATCCCGTCCGGATTTTTATTGACTGGGGAGATGGAACAACATATGAGACACGATGGGGTGCATCAGGTGAACGGATCGGATGGGGTCATAGTTGGGCTGAAAAGGGTACATATGTCATAAAAGCAAAAACACAAGATGTGCTTGGTTTGGAGAGCAACTGGTCAACTATGGAAGTTACAATGCCTTTTTCCTTTGAACCACCACAGTATCCTTTCATCCATTGGTTGTTGGAACGGTTCCCGAATGCATTCCCAATACTACGGTATCTTTTTGAGAAATATTATATTTGATAACGGGTCTCTAATTGCTTCTAAGAATTTTTAATTAGACCGAATCCATCCAAATAAAATCAAGTTGTCAAGGTATAGAAAAAGAAGAAAGAAGATTTCAATAAGATTGTGGAAAAAATATCGCTGAGATTCTTGTCAGTTTTCTCATTGAAATATGTAGAGAGTATCATAAATAGAACCCATTAAATATAAATCAATACGATTCTATGTTGTTTTTTTCAACGTCAATAATTCTTTGTTGTTCTAAAGGTAATGTAATTTCTTTTTCATAAGATTTGATGAATTTCATTAGCTGCAAGCCATTTGGTGTGAGATCATACTGATGTGTATCTCGATTTTCTGATGTTATTGGATTTTTTTTAATAATGTGAAGCCCAAGAAGCTCTTTAATCACTCTTTCTAATGTTGAATTAGGTAAATCAGTTTCTAAGGTTAACTCTTTGTATTTTTTTGGCCGTTCTTTTAATGCATGCAAAATATCTGTGACTCCTTCATGACTTAAAGTTCTACCAAGTTGCTTTGTTTTTCCATATAAATGTATTTTTACAACAGAATTAGAATCGATATTTTTATTATACATTTCATATTTTAGATGGAATATAATTATTTAATGTTTTGGTAGGCCCAAAGTTTGGGTCCACCAAGAGTTGGGGGCACCAAATCGTGGGGCTCCCAAGGGTTGGTCGAAAAATCATTTATAAAAATAAACGCATGCTATATCCCCGTGAAATTTATTTATTTGGTGGGGAGTTTGCGGGGCTTATCCCAGTATGGGCTCTTGCACTTCGGACAGACCCTTGGATGTTCTTCCTGGTTTCGTGGAATCCATTCATGTCCACATCGTTCACATTTGAATCCTTCTAAGGTGATTTTAATTTTTCCCATTCGTATTACGTATATTATTTCTTGGTATATAAATTTTAAGTATATTACATGGAAATATTTATATACCAATATAATATATTCTTTATTAGTAATATACTAAATAAGAATAAGCCAAGGGAAGTTTGGAAGCTCCCCCTTGGCAGGAAACATCCGAATGCCGCAAAGCACACGAGACATCTCCTACCAAGCAATTGAAAAGGAGATATATAATTCATTTGCAAAAATCAAAGCCTCCAAGAACATAAGAATAGCAGACCTGCTCAAAGAACTCGACCTCTCTTCAATCAGTCATCAAAAATACAGAAAGATCAAATTCTCCTATGAGTCACTTTTTAAACTCCTTTTACTCCAACGGTTAAAAGGAATAAAATTCCATACCAGACTCACAAAATACATCAAACAAAACAGAAGAGAACTCCTTGCACTTGGATTCAGTGAAATACCTGACCGACGAATAATCGGGTATTTCATTTACCATATTTTGGATAATGAAACCATAGAACTCATTGAGTTCATAGCAAAGAAAATCGAAGAAATCTCTGAGAAATTCGGAATCATCCTTGACATTAACACCTTTGAACCAGAGAAACCACAGAAAGAAACCAAGGAGCGAAACCAATATCTGCAGAAGAATGAAAAAACCAAAGAGGTATGCAGATTATTCAAGAAGCGGTTCTCCCCGTTCATCAATCTGAATTTGAAAAACAACACACTCTACAAGAAAAACCAGTTCATCAATCTCTTAATTCATCTAGGAATGACCAAAGATTTTGCAGAAAACGGATCAAAGACATACAAAGAACTACGAGGCCTTCGTAACCCAGATGCTGATACCTTACTCTATCATCTCAAGAATTACACAGATACCAAAGAACTCCACAGGATGTTTACCACCTTATTCGAGATCGTCTGGGAAATGACTCGGAAGATTAACTTGTTCGACATCAGGAAACACTATGATGTCGCCATCGATTACACAGATTGGTATTTCTATGGAGATCGAAGGACCCCAATGGTAATGGGAAAGGAGCCAGATAGAGGCACAACGAAATGTTACAAGTTCGCAACCATCAATATCGTGGAATCAGGGAAACGATTCACGATGCTAGCGTTACCAGTCGGACCCTTTAGTTCTAAAGAAGAAATACTACGTGGACTATTGAATTATGTTTTAGAACGCATAAAGATTCGCAGAGTATATGTCGATCGTGGGTTCTGCGATTCAAACTCAATAAAGCTATTCAATCATCTACATCTCAAATATCTCATGCCAGCGACAAAGATATCCACAGTCAAAAGCGTCATGGAGATTACACCTGCACCCTGTGTCATCAAAGATTTCCAGATGAAAGATATCACCTTCAATCTTGTAATCGTGGAGGAGAAAGACAATAATGGATTTATGGTAAAACGGGCATTCGCTACCAATGAAGTGTACAATGAGAATGATGTGGACTTGGCAGATAGGTTGTTCTTCCTTTATGGAAAACGATGGGGTATAGAAACCAGCTATAGGGTCAAGAAACACTCCTATCTTCCGAAGACAACCTCCAAGAATTATTTCATCAGATTGTTCTACTTCATGTTCTCAGTCTTGCTTTATAACCTTTGGATTCTGGCTGATATCCTTCTCTGTCTTGCCTTGTTCGGTTTCGTAAAAGAGTATCATTTAGTGACATCGAAATATTTTGGGACTGTTCTGTATACGATTGATCCTGGGGGATGAAATCTTGATTTTTTTCCTATGCTTTAATGCAATTCTTTAGTGTTGAATAGTTTTTGTTATTGGTTTTGCTATAGGTAATCCTGTTTTTCGTCTGATTTTCTATGTTTTTTGGTCCATCAACACGTCATTAAAGAGTACATGAAGTTCATTTTAGTAAGATTTTTAAGACTTCCCTCCTTACTTTCGGAACTACTGTTTTGGAGATAAGTTATTTATAAGACCAGCAATTTACGGTTGTAACCAACCAAGG
>CAZGIV010000174.1:0-4480 GCA_964526175.1 uncultured Thermoplasmatales archaeon
ATGTCGAATCGCTCTCTGCGTACGCCCGTCAGTTCTTAGGACTGATGAATAAACCGGACGTTGATAGCATTGACGGATTATCTCCTGCAATTTCAATTGAACAAAAAACAACGAGTAAAAACCCCCGGAGCACGGTGGGTACGATCACAGAAATTTACGATTACCTCCGATTATTGTTCGCACGGATTGGTACCCCCTATTGTCCAACACATAACATCAAAATCGAATCGCAATCCCCTCAGAAGATATCAGAAAGAATCGCAACAGAACTCAAAGGGACCGTCATTATTCTTTCACCTCTCATCCGTCAGAAAAAAGGAACCTATGAACAATTATTTAAAGATCTAAATAAGGAGGGGTACACCAAGATACGTGTGAATAAGACAATCTATCGAACTGATGAGAAAATCGACCTAGAGCGCTACAAGAAACATGACATTGAGGTCGTAATTGATCGTGTCGAATCATTAGATACCTCCCGCCTCGCAGAAGCCTGTGAACAAGCCTTAAAAAAATCCGAAGGACTTTTAATTGTGCTCGATAAATCAGGTAAAGAACATATCTATTCATCGACCATGGCCTGTCCAGTGTGTGGTATGGTATTTGAGGAACTTCAACCACGAATGTTTTCTTTTAACAGTCCGTTTGGTGCATGTGAAGCCTGTCATGGGCTTGGAATTAAAATGGAGTTTGACCCTGATCTCATTATTCCAAATAAAGAACTAAGCATCGCTGATGGCGCAATCGCTCTCTATAAGACCATCAGGGATAGCTGGAGGAATAATTATCTTGGGGCTGTGGCAAAACATTATGGGTTTAACATTTTCACCCCCATAAAAAACCTCAACGAAAGACAGTATCATGCGATCATGTATGGGTCATCTGAATCGATACAGTTTAACTTGGTCATGAAAAATGGTGATGCGTACTATTCCCATATTGGAACCTGGGAAGGACTTATCCCACAATCAGAACGTCTCTATAAACAAACAGAATCCGAGTATCGTAGACAAGACATGGAACGGTTCATGCGTATCTCCCCATGCCCGGTATGTAGTGGAAAACGATTAAAACAAAAAATCCTCTCCGTGAAAATCGCTAGCAAATCAATTGTCGATATCACCGATATGTCAATTAAGCAGTCTCTTCAATTCTTTGAAAGCATCAAACTGACGAAAAAACAAGAGGAGATTGCCCATTTAATTTTAAAAGAAATCAAAGCACGATTAAAATTTTTAGATAACGTCGGGTTGAATTATCTGACGCTTTCTCGAAATGCAGGAACACTTTCTGGTGGAGAAGCACAAAGGATACGGCTTGCGACACAAATAGGCTCAAACCTCGTGGGTGTCCTTTATATTCTTGATGAACCTTCGGTTGGGTTGCATCAGAGGGATAACAAGAAGCTTATTCGGACGCTGCAGCGATTACGTGATCTGGGGAATACACTTATTGTCGTAGAACATGATGAGGAAACCATACGACATGCTGACTATGTCATCGACATGGGTCCTGGTGCTGGGATCCATGGGGGTAAAATCATTGCGCAAGGAACACCAAAGCAGATAGAAAGCAATCCTCGTTCGCTTACAGGACAATATCTCTCAAAAAAACTCGCCATTGAGATTCCAGAGGTCAGACGGCACACAGGTCATTACATCCACGTCAAAGGGTGCAAGGAGAATAACCTGAAAAACATCAATGTGGACATTCCTATCGGCATCTTTACTGTTATCACCGGGGTTTCTGGGAGTGGAAAATCAACCCTCATCTATGAGATTCTCTATAAAGGTTTAATGAGGCAGCTTCATGAATCACGAGACCTCCCGGGGAAACACGATGGAATAGTATTTGATTCTGAGATTGACAAGGTGATTGTGATTGACCAAAGTCCCATTGGGAAAACACCACGGAGCAACCCAGCGACCTACACAAAAGTATTTGATGAGATTCGGAATATTTTTGCCAAAACACCGGAGGCAAAACTCTGGGGATATCAGCCTGGCCGTTTTTCTTTTAACGTCAGAGGAGGACGATGCGAAACCTGTCAAGGAGATGGTCTTATAAAGATTGAGATGAACTTCCTCCCCGATATTTATGTAGAATGTGAAGAATGCAAAGGAAAACGGTACAATAAAGAAACACTGGAGGTGCTGTATAAAGGAAAGTCGATTGCTGATGTTCTTTCGATGAGTGTCGAGGAGGCATCAAACCTCTTTGAGAATATCCCCTTTATTCGTAAGAAACTAGAGACACTCTCACGGGTGGGTTTGAATTACATTAAACTGGGTCAAAGTTCAACGACACTTTCAGGCGGAGAGGCGCAGCGCATTAAACTAACGCGGGAGTTATCGAAGAAGAGTACAGGACGGACGTTATATCTTCTCGATGAGCCAACGACCGGGTTGCATTTTCACGATGTGAAGAAACTCATCGACGTCCTGAATAGTTTGGTGAAGATGGGTAACACGATTGTCGTCATCGAGCATAACATGGAAGTAATCAAATGTGCGGATTACATCATCGACCTTGGTCCTGAGGGTGGTGATCTTGGAGGGGAAATTGTTGCGACAGGAACACCGGAGGAGGTTGCGTGTCATAAAAATAGTTACACTGGTCAAATCCTTCGGCCATTGTTTGGTGTGAAAAATATATGTATGATGTAACCACATTTCCAACGAACCCTGGATGCTATCTCTTCCGAGATGCTGATAAAAAGATAATCTATGTCGGCAAGGCAAAAAACCTTCGAAAACGCTTGAAAACTTATTTTCAAAAAAAGGAATTGGATCCTAAGACACGATGTCTAATGAATAGTTTTGACTCTGTCGAATTTTTTATAACCGATACTGAGGTCGAGGCGCTCATCTTAGAAAATACGCTTATTAAGAAACATCAACCGAAATATAATATTAATTTGAAGGATGCAAAAACCTATGCGTTTATCGAACTCACTGCTGAGGAATTTCCAAGACTTCTTATCGCAAGACAAAAACAGGGGAACGGAAAATATTTCGGTCCGTTTGTATCAGCTCTTGAGCGAGATCATATATTACAGTTTCTTACTAGGACATTTGCACTGCGTACCTGTAAGAAATTACCGAAAAAATCCTGTCTTCGCTTTCATCTCCAACTCTGTGATGCCCCCTGCATCGGGTTGATTTCACAAGATGAGTATGCAAAGAAAATACGAAACGTATGTTTAATCATGTCTGGGAAATCCAGGGATCTTCTAAAAAAATTAAAACAGGAAATGCACACACAATCCCAGCGTTGCGATTTCGAAAACGCCTTAATTCTTCGAAATCAAATAACAGCTATTCAACATCTGCAGGACCATCAGAAGATGCAACGACAGCATACTTTTAATGAAGATATCATTCACTATCTTGTCAGGGACGGAACGGTTTATCTCATGTTGTTTAACATCTACAAGGGAACCCTGTCGACAAAGAACGAATTTGTCTTTGATTTTACCCCTGATTTCTTTGAGGAATTCATTGTGCAATATTACTCAGAAAATCCTATCCCTTCTGAAGTGATAGTTCCCCAGAAACTCTCCGAGTCCCTTGCAGCATTTCTTATGCACAAACGGAAGAAAAAAGTTCGAATTGTTGTTCCAAGGAAGGCAGTAAAAAAACAACTCCTTGATCTGGTGCTAAAAAATATTGAGATCACGTTCTTCGGAGATGTGTCAAAGGTTGAAGAACTGCAAAGGCAATTGAACCTCCAAGAACCACCCCAGGTCATCGAATGTTTTGATATCTCACATCTTTCAGGGACGTCCATGGTTGGTTCAATGGTGCAATTCCGAAATGGAAAACCAGATAAAACCAATTATCGAAGATTCCGGATACGAACCGTGGAAGGTATTGATGACGTCGCTGCGATCGCTGAGGTGGTACGACGACGTTATATAAGACTACAGCAGGAACAGACGGCATTGCCTCAGCTTATTATCATCGATGGGGGGATTGGACAACTCAACAGCGCGGTATACGAACTTGACCGTATTGGTCTTAGAATCCCTCTTATCTCCATAGCAAAACAATTTGAAGAAATCTATCTCCCTGGTGCTCCACAGCCACTCCATCTCGGAAAAAAAGAAAAGGCACTGTTATTTATTAGAGAGATACGTGATGAGGCACATCGTTTCGCGATCGCGTACAACCGCTTATTACGGAAAAAAGAATTGAGATCATGACCAAGTTTAACTTAAAGACAGACTTCACCCCAAAAGGGTCACAACCTGATGCAATCGAACAATTAGTCTATGGTATGACTAAAAATTTTTCTGCCCAGACCTTGCTTGGGGTGACTGGTTCCGGAAAAACCTTTACCATGGCACAAATCATTCAACAAATACAACGCCCTGCGATTGTCATTGCCCATAATAAGACACTTGCTGCCCAGTTGTATAGTGAGTTCAAGGAATTTTTCCCTGATAATCGTGTAGAATACTTTGTTTCCTATTATGATT
>CAZGIV010000175.1:0-3019 GCA_964526175.1 uncultured Thermoplasmatales archaeon
TGGTAATAAGGATACGTCCTTCGCTGTCGAACTCTTCTCTCCCAAACCCCTTTTTGATTGACACTGGTTTATTTTTTGAAAATGTTGCGACACCGCTATACCCTTTCCTCTCTGCCGGGTTCCAGAATGTATGATACCCTGGCATGTTTCTTAATTGGGGTGAAAGCTGCTCCGGTGTTGCTTTTATCTCCTGAAGACACAAAATGTCTGGGGATTCTTTCAAAAACCAGGTAAAAAACCCTTTTTTTTCTGCAGCTCTAATCCCATTGACGTTCCAGCATAGTAGTTTCATCAGCTGATGCCCCCTCTCTTCTATGATAATTCTGTCATGGAAGAGCTTCTTTCTCTTTTTTTTCTCATGACATCATTACATCGTGTTGCACTTTTTTTACAGTATCTTTATCAATCACCTCTCATTTAATAGTTGTTGATGGTGAGATCGTTTGACGACACTCTTCTATCCGGGTACAGATCCATCCATCGGAGGGATGGATTAGCCCACTATGGTGAGTCATTAGCTGCCCACTCTTTTTTACAGGGTACACAGCCCACGAGAGAGGAGGACAGCCGACTCTCACCATCTCATACACGCATAAGCCTCAAATTAGCAAGTTGAAACATACGGTTTCTTTGTCGTTAACACCTTATAGATGATATCAACAAGAGTAGAGGCGACCGCTATCTTTGCGATCCCGGATTTTTTCTTCTGGTTCTTTTTCCGTCGGTAGTATCGTCCAAGTCTTGTGTTGGTTTTCCCGATGGTGTTTGCTGCTTGGACCAGCGCCCAGCGTAACAATGCTTTGCTCGTGGTCTTCGGGATTCTGCCAGGGGATGTGGTGTCACCAGATTCTTTGGAGAGGGGGATGACTCCCGCGTACCTGCGGAGTTTCCGGTTTGATAGGAATCGTTCGATCGGATGGACAAAAGCGATGACATAGCAGGGGAGTAAGACTCCAAACCCGGTGATGCTGCGCAGAAGATTGTATTCTAATTTCCAGTACGTTTTCGTATAGCCGATGATCTCCTGATCTGCCTGTTCATTTGTCTTCTCCAGATAGACATAGTGATTGTATTCATAGCGGAGTTCCATGCTAGCTGTCCCAGTGCCCAGGTGTTGCATCAGTGCGTGTTTCCATTTCTTGCTGAACGCTTTCACAGGCGGCATCACAATCCCGTTCCGATCCAGGAACGCCTGGATCCGGTTGTTACATCGTACTTTCTCCTGCATGAGTGCATGGCGCATTTGTATCATGCTGCGTAGATGCTGTATCTTCTCCTCAGGGATGTATGAGCAGGGGAGTGTCCCAAGTCGGAGCATCTCGGAGAGACGCTGGGCGTCTAATTTGTCGTTCTTGGCGATCAGCTGACGGAGCTGTATGGTGTTTGCGACTTTGATGCGGTACCCTTTTTTCAGGAATGTTTGGTACAAGGTGTAGTAGCTGGTGCTTGCTTCCAGGGCGATCAGTGAGTACGCAAGATATGGTTTGAGTCGTGGTTCCAGTTCAGAATACAGGGTGGCTGTCTCAGCTTCGGTGAGGATAATCCCTAGCTTGTCTCGTACGCAGTACGAGGTTCTTTCTTTATGGACATCCAGTCCGATAAAATATTTTATGTCTTTCATGTTGCATCTCCTTCATCTGGATATGCAACACGATGTAATCAAGAATTATCATGCCATCTTCTTTGTGGAGATACTAGGTATTTCTTTTTGCCTTTATATGGTTTCGAATAAGTGGTTATACTGTGCGTTGGATGAGTGCGATATAAAACCCATCATTACGGTCTGTATCAGGCCAATATCGTTTTTCTTGCAAGAGACGATAACCATCATGGTTCTTCAAAAATTGTTGTACCTGAGCTTCTCCTTCTGAAGGGAAAATACTACAGACGGAATAGACCATGGTACCCAGCGGTTTCAGCAACGAGCAATACTTTTGGAGAATGTCTTGCTGTACATTTTTCAGACGGTCTAAATCCTTCGAAGTCAGTTTCCATTTAATATCTGGATTTCTCCGTAGCGTCCCCAGCCCTGAACAGGGGACATCCAGAAGCAGTCGATCTGCAGTGGCTTGCATTCTTTTATATTTTTTTGATGAGCTGATCAGCCGTGTTTCAATGGTGTCAACACCTGCTTTTGCCGCACGTTTTCGGAGTTCTCGTAATCTCCATTCCTGGGTGTCTAAGGCGATGATTTTTCCTTTGTTTTTTATCAATGCGGCGAGGTGTAATGTTTTACTGCCCTCCCCTGCACAGGCATCAACGACGCGCATCCCTGGTTGTGGGTCAAGAATCCGACTGACCATCTGCGATGCGGCATCCTGTACTTCAAAGAGCCCTGCATTGAAACTTGGTAGTTTGAAAACATTTGTTTTTTCCTTGATCAAGAGTGCATCAAGGTTCCCCTGGATTGGCTCAGCGGTGATTCCTTCTTTCCGGAGGATTACCGATAGCTCCCTTGCTGTTGTTTTCAGCATGTTTACTCTGATGGTAAGATTAGGATTTTTATTTAATGCAGCAATTACTGGATCCCACCTTGTGCCCAGCTCTTTTTCTCCTTGGATATCCAACCAATCTGGTAGTGCTTCTCGGAGAGCTCTTGATGTCTTTGCATTTTCGATTCGTTGCAACACCTGTGATGCATCTAGTCCTCTTTTTTTCTGAAGCGCGGTGATATCACCTTTTTTTGAAAACAGATAGATGGTGATAAGTTTCTCGAGATCTTTTTCTTCTGCTGATGGCTCCTGACCGATGATGAACCACAAGGGTCTCCACCATCGGATTATATCATACACCGCCTCGGAGAATGCTGCTCGTTTGTCGTCCTCCCATTCCGGATGACGTTTCATCGCATGCTGAATCGCCTTCGTTGCGTACACATTCTCCCAAAAGACCACCCGTATTGTTGCACAAATCTCTGATGAGATTTCGTAAAGTTTTTCTCGTAAAGGCATCGTCATAGGCAGATTCCTCTCCGTAGTTTCTCTGTGATAGGTACCTGGTTAATAAAATCACGCTCCTG
>CAZGIV010000175.1:3119-4436 GCA_964526175.1 uncultured Thermoplasmatales archaeon
TTTTTAAGACAATCCGAATGAATACTTTCACTCACCCCTCTTATAAATATATAAGCCAGAACGGCCCTTACATGAGTAATTGACTTTGAGATACGGAGGACATGCCAGTCTAGCTGAACTGGCATTTCTGCCACGTTCTCTCTTCGATTGCATCCCATCCCATCTCTCTCCTCTTTTTTTTCTTTTCTTCCAAAAGAGTTTTATATATAAAATGAATAAAGATATGTAATCACAACCGAAAAATTGGAAGTGGTTTAGGAGGAGTACCTATCTCAGAAAAAATGTGTGAGATGTGTAAACAAAAGTTCCATCTCCAGGACCATCAAAGCGGATTGGTCTTTGATGATAAATTTTTCATCTGTGAGGACTGCCGTACAAACACACCAGAACAAGAGATTATGGACTGGTCCCAAAGCACCATGCGCTCATCTGCCTCGGCGATGCCAATATCACTATGGTTAATCCAAGAACAAAACAAGAACAAACCGCCATTCTCAAGACCAAAAGAATAATGAATATCTCCAATGCCATAACAAAACTCTATCAAAATCCTTTTTTATAGCTAGTCTCATGCTGGTATAATATGTATATCATCAAACTCGGCGGGAGCGTCATTACCGATAAAGCAAAAGAATGCTGTTTCAAACAAGAAATCGTTGACCGACTTGCTGCTGAACTACAACATGCGAACAAAGAAGTAATTTTAGTACATGGCGCAGGCTCGTTTGGTCATATACTTGCGAAAAAATACAAATTAAATGACGGGTTCAAACAAAAAAAACAAATCGAAGGATTTGCCCGTGCACAAGCCATGGTTCAGCAGTTAAACACCCTAGTCCTGACATCACTTCATAACCACAAGATCCCTGCCGTCTCCATCCCCCCGCATGCAATCCTTTCCCTTTCAAATCATACACTATCACGCGTTGATTACAACGTGTTTAAAAAGTATCTGGCTTTAGGATTCATGCCAGTAAGTTTTGGCGATGTCGCCCTGGATAATCTCCTCGGTTTTTCAATTTGCTCTGGTGACCTGCTCATCTCGCTGCTTACGGCAGAGTTCAAACCAGAAAAAGTCATTTTCGTCCTTGACGAGGATGGATTGTATTCAGCCAATCCAAAGACCGATAAAAAAGCCACCTTCCTTGAAAAAGTAACCATAAAAGAATTAGAACAGCTCACCACACATCTGGATGCACATGCCGATGTAACAAAAGGGATGGAAGGAAAACTTCACACCATTAAACAGATAGCCAAAACCGGTGTAGACACTATTTTATTGAATGGGAATATACATAACCGATTATATGATACCTT
>CAZGIV010000176.1:0-4338 GCA_964526175.1 uncultured Thermoplasmatales archaeon
TCTCTAATACACCGATTTTTTTCTCATCAACGACAAGGTCACTTACTTGTTTCCACTGTGTTATTTGGAAATTATCTGTTTTGATTTCTCTTCCTTCAAGATAGATACGTACGCACGTTTGATCCGGATATTGCCAAGCAGGTGGGATTACTTTCACAATTTCCTGTAATGCTTCGTCAATGGACAATTTACTATTACGTATTATTTTTGTAATACGATAGAAACAGTTGAGTTCTTTTACTCGTTCTTTTAGCTCATGGATCATCGTTCCATTTGATGCTATTCCTGATGTAATCTGCTCGTCTTTTTTTTGGTATTTTGTGAAATCGGTTTTATCTTCCATTGTCGTCTCCGTGCTCATGTGGTATAATTCCACCCCATCACATAGCACCGAATTTACTGTGATTATTTATTTCTTTTCCTTATTTGAATGACTGCTTTTCCATGTTTTCCATCGATTTGTACCTTAAGCGGCTCTGATAATTCAACATGTTTCACATCCTGCATTTCTTCAATAACAGGAAGATTTTCAAGCCATTCCATATCGATGTTACCAATATCATCTTTTGTAATAATATATCCAACCTGAGAAGAGATAAGATCATGGAAGAAATGTGAACCCTGCGACGGATCAATCGCTCGCTCTTTAAATGGTGTCTCAACAATCACTTTCACACCAGCGATATCACTCCAAATCACTGGGATTCCAAGCCAGGGATCCGCAGAACCCCACCGCCCAGGCCCAATCAGCATGTACGGCTTGTTTTCCTCCATTAACTTTATATTTAAGGATCGCAACTGACCCACCAACTGAGCTGAGTTTGACATATCAAAGGATGGTTTTACATATATGATATCCTGGATAGTATCAATAATTCCATTTCCTAATGCGTTTTCACTATAACAGATATCTGTTTTAGCGTTGAAATCACCAATTACAATATCACTGGTTTTCCCTGGTGGAACCATACTGCGGATCTGTAAGATTACTAATTCTGCCTTCTCGGATTCTGCTTGTCCAATATTTAACGCGAATTCTATCTCAACAGGGTATCCTAAAGTTATCTCGCTAATTCGTAACAATAATTTCAAAGCCTTAGCCAACGGTATCGCATCATACTGGGTGATCGGGCCAAAATCTATAACAAGCGATCCTCCCTCGTACACTCCTGGGTACAAGCTATCATCTTGCCGTACATATGTTGATGCTATCATATCGAGCATACTATGTCGGCGTGCATCATCAACCTCTAAAATACTATAGGAAGTTTCTTCATTTCTTTCTACGATTCGATACATAGATTTCAGGTTTAACGCATAAAACTTCCGTTGTGAATAACGCATAAAATCCTTTGGTGTCCCAAACAGAGGAACCGTTGGTCTCTCAGGACAAAACCCAAACGTACTACCTCCATCAACAATGGCTTTTCCTAAACCAAGTGCGAGGTAGACAATCCCATCTTCTTGCGTACAACCACCCGATGGATAATAGTTATAGGATTTTGCCACCCCTGAAATCGCTGGGTAAAAATATGTTTCATGTTTGCGTCCAACAACTTCTTGGATAATCACCGCCATTTTTTCATCACCAATATTTTTTGGTGTTGATTTGATGTACGTTCGTGCTTTTTCAAAAAAGGTCGAAGCATAGACATATTTGACCGCATTGCAGACATCCTGAAACCGGAAATCAGTTTCCCAGGATTCGTTTGGTAATAAAATAGAATCATAGATGCCAGCAAAGGATTGCAGCAGCGAATCTTCAAGTACCCCTGAGGATCGTACCACTAATGGTTTTCGTGTATTTGTGATAAAAGACCGGAGATCACCAAGTACCGTCGCAGGAAGGTTAGCGGACATGAATTTTAAGGCGATTCGCTCATCAGGCAGAGTAAAAAGTTCTTCAGTAGGTAATGAATTTTGTGCTAAAAATGATTCAAATATATCAGTGGAGATAACAAGAGTCCGAGGTATGGTGATATGAAGGTTTGGGAACATATCCTCGGAAATATATTTTGAAACAAGTTTTGCAAGGAAAGAAAGCCCGCGTGCCTTTCCCCCCAGTGCTCCTTTTCCTATGCGGCTAATTTCAAGATGGGTGATAAGAGATGTTCGCTCAAAAGGTGTAATTGATGCTTGCGTTTGGGCGTATTTGTATTCTTCGAGCAGATCAATAAGTCGTTTCCGGAGCTCTGCGCTCTTTTTAATCTCTTGTTCTGTTTTCTGGATTTTTTCTGCAAGGTCTTTTTCACCCCGTGCACGAACCCAGGTAGAAAACAGATGATGACCTGCAGTTTCGGTAAGAATAGTATCATCAAGTGATAAGATAGCATCCTCGAAATCTTTTATGTTTTTTATTCGGTGGAGTTCTTTTTGATTTGCATCTTTAAGAATTATATCTCGCGGGCCAAGACATTCGTTGATAAAATCTTTAATGATTAACGCAAGTGATACTTCATTTTTTGACACAAACCGTAGCTGCGGCCCAAGAGAGATATCTCCTTGATACTGTTCAGAAGATTGAATGAGAATCGGGATATCGGGTTTTTCTTTCTGTATTATTTGTGCAAATTTTTCTGCTGCGTTGATCGTTTTTTTTAAGCCATGACTAAGTTGATTATCAGTAATAATACCAATAATATTATTTTTATGTAACTGATAGAGTTGTTCTCCAGTATCAAAGTCCTGTGCGTGTAACAAGACCGGTCTTTGGTTGAGACGAAGGATTCGTTGTTCTTCTGTAAAAGAGTCAGATAAAATATTTTCAACAAAGCTGTGGATCTCATCGTAAATCAACTGGAGATATGTCGAATAATATTGAATCGAGTCTTCGATTAATAACACACATCGACCGTGAGCAGCTAGAGAGGGGTCTTTTTGAATGTTCACAGAATCTTCCATATGTTGAATGATTGTCAGAATAATTTTTCCATCGCCATTCCAAGTCAATATTTTATTTAAAACATGCTCTGTGTTCTTCTCTTCGATTCTGATAAGTTCAGTGATACTGTTCCCTAGGAGAACTATTGGGATGTTGGTGTATGATTTTATTTGAGTTGCTAAGGCGAAACTATCAACATCATCTACCTTGTCAAAAATTATAACAAGATCAAACTGTTGTTTTGAAAGAAGAGAAAGACATTCCTCTTGGCTTTCAGCGTGTGTTATTTGCGGAAGGGTCTCGCGACCATATGATTCGTAGTATTCCTGTAATAAAAAGCTCAATCTGCCTTCTTCCTCGAGTTGGAAAAAATGATAGGACGAAGAAAATAGCAGTATCTGTTTGATGTAATATGGGTTACCGTAATGATCTTTTTCAGGTTCTAGTTGTTTAGCAACTGTTGGGGTAATGCCCGTGATTTCTTCGATACAGCTAATGATTTTTTTTTCTCTATCGTTGAACCGGATATTCATATTTTCGGATTACACCCAGCCTCGCATTTTGCATGCTTCAGCGACTCGGGATATCGCAATCATATATGCAGCATCACTGACCCGTATTTTTTTCCGTTTTGAAAGCTCCCATACTTTATAAAATGCATCTGTCATCTTGTTGTCAAGCTTCCCAAGGACTTCCTCTTTTGTCCAATAGTAATTTTGGTTGCTTTGAACTTGTTCGAAATAACTACAGACGACACCACCAGCGTTTGCGAGAAAATCAGGAATAACGACAACCCCTTTTTTCTCAAGGATGTCCTCTGCTTCTGGTGTGATTGGTCCATTTGCACCGCAGATAATGATTTTTACCCGTGGTTTTATATGATCGACGTTTTCTTCAGTAATCGAATGTTCAAGCGCTGCAGGTATGAGGATGTCTACATCCTGTTTCAGCCAGTCATCACCAGACCGTACTTCATAGCCGAGTTTCTCCGCTTGTTTTTTATCAATGGTGCCAAAACGGTCCGTAATTTTTACAAGTTCATCGAGTTTAATGCCTGTTTTTTTGTAGTAACTATATGTGCTGTTTTCTGTCTGATCCCAGCAAGACACAGAGACAACAGTGCCTCCATATTGGATAAATAATTCAGCGGAATAGCGAGCGACATTTCCAAACCCTTGGATGGATGCGGTTGTTTTTGTAATATCCATTTTCATTTCTTTTAACAGTTCACGAAGAATATAAACAAGTCCATACCCTGTTGCTTCTGTTCTACCACGGGATCCGCCAAGCTCTATGGGTTTCCCTGTAATTATACCAGGGTACTGTCCACCCATAATAGTTTGGTATTCATCCATGATCCAGAGCATGTGTTGTCCACTTGTCATGACGTCAGGTGCTGGGACATCACGGACCGGTCCGATATCGCGGGCGATTTGTCGTACCCATCCTCTGCAGAG
>CAZGIV010000177.1:0-4269 GCA_964526175.1 uncultured Thermoplasmatales archaeon
TCCTCCAGCGATACCTTTTTTATTCTTCATAAAATTATCCCTTTAAACCCATTATATCACCGATATTATATTAATATATTGCTTACGAAGTTTTTGATTCTTTGTTTTTTCCCGTTTTGACATTTTCACAGAGTAGGTATATATATCATAAAAAACAGAAACCAACATGCATTCCACTCATAGACGAGCTGGAGATGAGGTGAAGAGATGAAACACTATCGATATAAAGAATATGGAGGGAAATGGGATTCGAAAAAGGGGTATCGTCACACCTATAGGAAAAATACGGAACCAACGTATAAAAAAACCACACCTTGGAAAAACCCTTATAAAACGATTCGATCAACCTAAGAGTGCTTTTTACTTATATCCTATCCCTATCGACTTGCAATCCCAACTACCTCCCCTTCCCCATATTTTTTTATATATACATAGTAGACTATAAGTAAGAAAAATATATACCTAGTCATGTTGCGGATGCATAAGACCCAGACACAGCTTATCGAATTAATTGCTGATCTTAAGACAAAAAAAGATTTTGAAAAAGAAATAAAAAAACGATATAAAATCTACGATGAACTCATCGACCAAGATACCATTGCCTTTTTAATTGTAGATGAACTAGGAAGGAACACACAAAGTATCATAAAAATTGTTGATCTTGCCCCCAATGGTGATTATACAGTCGTAGGAAGGGTTCTGAGCATTTCGGATCCAAGGACATTTAAAAAAAAAAATGGTGCTCCTGGAAAGGTCATCAACCTTGAGATAACCGATGACACCGCCATCTGTCGACTTGTCCTTTGGAACGGAGATACTAACCATATTAAAAATAAAGAAATCCAACGAGGAACCATCGTTAAAATCATCAATGGTTACACCAAACTCGGGTACACAGGAGGAATGGAAATTCACCTTGGTCGTTGGGGGCTCTTAGAAGTCGAACCAACAGATATTTCTTTAAAGGAAGAACAACGAAAAAACCAAACGAGTGAAATCAGTGGTGTGTTAGCACATAAGCAAGCAACCAAGGCGTTCTTCAAGGACGATGGTGAATTTGGTTTTGTCACAACCATTTCAATAAAGGAACATAATGTAAAAAAAGAAATCATCCTTTGGGACCGCTGTGTCAAAGAAATCCAACCATATAAAATCGGAGACACCATAACCATAAAAAATGTCATAAAAAAATGGGAGAATGGAAAAACCGAGTTCCATCTCACGCATCATGGTTCAATAGAGAAACGCAAATAAACCCCTTCGTTTCTTTGTTTATGTAATACAAATCCTATTCCGTAGCATAAAAAAGGAGTTCCTGGAAAAATGCGGTCATCCTACCAACCGCCTCGTGATAAACAATATTTTCACACTAAACCAAAAATAGATAAACGAGACATGGCAGCCTTAAAGAAAAAAGTTCATTTGATCCAACGAAAAAAGAATATCATCCGACATGAGGAACGAGTAATCAGGGGTTAACATCCACCTTGTTCATATTTCTTCTTTTGTTCAAAGGCAATTTGTGCTTTCTGCAATTCACGCCCAAGATAGAGATAATGCTCTGGACGTAAAACAGGAACATGCTGTGCGATCGAATCAGACAATGCATCTGCTTTGGTGCCGGTAAAAACCTTCTCAAGATGACCTGAGACAATCCGTTTATTTTTATAGACATTCGAGTAGTACTCGATACGTATTTCTTTTACATTGACTTCGATGACAAAAAACCCATGCGGGTCGAGAACCACTTCTTTTTCCATTGTTTTCTTTTCTTTAATCAAAGGAACTTCTCTATCCACCATTGATTATCTCTCCTGCTTTCACCAGATTTTGTAACTTACGAAATGCGATATCTCGCGGGAGCATGCGTTGTCCACAATCAGGGGCGATTTGAACGACATTCTTGCCGAAAATAGTTATCGCTTTCTTGACATGAGTGACAATTTCTTCAACAGTTTCAACAATTACATCATCAGATCGAACAGCACCAATGCACATCTTTTTCACGCATGAATACTCTCGAAACACATCGAATAGATATGGCGATGCTTTGAACTCATGCGAAAGGATATCGACGGGCATGTCGACTAATTGCGGGATTATACGAGACACGTCACCACACACATGCAGACGAGTTGGACGAGATAATCCCTTGGTGATAGTCCCGATCATCTCCTTTGCATAATCGGGGAATTCATTGGAAAAAAACGGCTCATCGACACTGATTAAATCAACATGTTTCAAAAGAAGTTCTGCTTCATTTCGTAGTGCAACGGCAAAATCAAACGCCAATTGTTTTTCATCATAGTAGAAAAAATCAACAGACGATTTCATCAGCGTATATGGACCAGTAAGAACCCCGATAAGTTTAGTGTTTCTCGGAAGTAATCGTTTTGCGTATCTCTGATCAGGTTCCGTGATAGGACCAGTATATTGAACTGGTCCAAGGATTTCTGTCCTCGCCCGGACCCTGCAACCTCTTAAGTTTCGAGTGAATAACTGAATAAAGGGATCTCGGGTCTGCCCATCTGATACTAAGTTGATTCCTGCCGATGTCATATCATGGACTGCTTGTTCGATGTACTTCGTCCAAGATGTCTGCTGCTCAGAAAAATAATCCTTTATCACATCCAGTGTATCTATGTAAATCGGATACGATCCAATGACACTCGTTTTCAATTTTTGTTTCATTTAAGGAGTTTCCTCCGAGGATGCGATGCGATAGGACTGACACCGAAATAATTCTCCGTATATTCAGATACGAGGATATCCTGCCATGCAATGAGAGGAACAACAAGCGCTACGTTTTCTATAGGACCAAAAATCGCAAAGTCTCCCCCAAAAAGAGGTATCGTATTATTCGAAGCGACATCAACGGTTTTTTTCGCAAAGGGAAAATCGTTTAACCATCGTGATTTCTCAACCACATTATGAATCGCGCACCCTGTTGGAAAACCGTATTCCTCCTTGATCACCGGAAGAGCAGCGATGGCAGCTCCACTATTCTCACCAGGAGCAAGGGCAGCAGTATCGACCAGGAGCTTTTGGATGCCTATTTTACGAACAAGTTCAAGAAGACCACACTCGATAAGATGCGCACCATTCTCCAGGACTTCTATTTTTCCATCAGGTGATTTATCTTTGGGGTTAAACGCGACGACAATGACCATCTCTGGAGTGTATTTCTGTAACGCCTCAGTTTCTTCTTTTGTGATACCGATATGGATAGAATTATAAATAGTCCGTGATAATAATTTTCGCTCAGCAAGCAACCCTAATGTCTCAATTTTGATTGATGGTTCGATGACGTCAATGGAGAACGGATGTTTCGTTGGGATCACTTTTTCAATAAATGCAATGATCGGTTGGATGTACTCAACTTTTCGAATGAAGAAATCAGGGATGACCGGGGTACCGGTTTGTTTGCTCAGATCATACATAGTTTGAAGGTGCCGTTTTGCGTCATCAAAATCAGGTTCTCC
Organism: uncultured Thermoplasmatales archaeon; assembly: GCA_964526175.1. GTDB lineage: Archaea > Thermoplasmatota > E2 > DHVEG-1 > DHVEG-1 > SM1-50. The sequence goes on from CAZGIV010000177.1 coordinate 3,483, forward strand.
TTTGAAGAACAACCCGCCAAAAAGAACCGTGGGGTACATCCCTGGTTGTCCACCGACAGATATCCCTGAGATATCAAACACTTTTTGTTCTTTTGTAAACGAAAACAACTACTCACCTCTTGTTCTCACGTTCCCTAAATAATCGATAACAATCCTTGAATGTAACGCGCGATTGTCATTCAAACTGACGGTGTTTTCCGGTTTAAGCCGTATCGCAATATACGACTCCCCAAAAGAGGAGGGAGACTTCTGTATGCAATCAGCAATTATCGTATCGATTTTTTCCTTTTCTTTTTCTCCAATTAAATCCATAACGTTCAGCTGCTCCTGGAACCGCCTTATTGCTTCTTCTTTTAAATTTTCAATATACGGGATTGCTCCTGGCGCATCGATGATCCGATGATTGTGATCGATACCGTTTTTATACAAGGCAATCAGAGATGAGCCTGAACGATGCCCTCGAATATCATCTCCACAGACAATCAGAAAACGAATGTAAGGATTTGAGATGGTATTTGCAATGATTTTTTCTATGCCTATATTTTCAGTTTTTAATCGGCCGTAGATTGCGACAGTCTCTGGTGGGTTGTACTGAATGTTGAGTAACACAACAGCGACACATCCTTTGGGTGAACAAGCGGTGAATTCACCACCCCAGGGGTAGTAGTCTTCAGTCATAAATTACCAGCGTCTATTTGATAACGTAACCGTTTTATTTGATTTTAAGCTGTCGGAGAAACACGATACACATCAAGTTCCTCGTCATCAGACATATGACGTGCTACGA
>CAZGIV010000178.1:0-4269 GCA_964526175.1 uncultured Thermoplasmatales archaeon
CACCAAACGATACCGTTATACCATGGTTCTGACGGGAGAATATTAATAGTTATCTGTACAATTATTACCCATTTAGCTCACGCGCATATTTTTATTAATATAGCGAACAATTACCCCCATCTACTCGTGGAGGTATTCTATGATAGAAAAACGCGATATTGAGAACTATTTTTCAGAGCTTGCATGGATACAAGAGAAAGACCTGAGAAAAAAAGTCGTTGATGTATGGAAAGCTGCTGCTGATCGCGGAGGATGGCACAAGCTCCAGGAAATTCCCTTCACCCTTTTATTTGAGAATTCCGGGCTTCTTGTTGATCATACGAAAAGGATCACAAAACTAGCTTGGAGCATTATCGGTGCTCGAGAAGAACCTCTCCATATAGATTACCTGATAGCAGGAGCACTGCTTCATGATGTCGGTAAACTCTTGGAATATGAGATGAAAGAAGGAAAAATAGTAAAAAGTCCTTTTGGACAGAAAACACGTCATCCAGCGGCTGGTGCGCAACTTGCTGAGGAATACAAGGTGCCCAAGGAAGTCGTGCATATCATCGCTGCTCATTCCCATGAGGGAGATACTATGAATCGGACAGCAGAGGCAATTATTGTTCATCATTGCGATTTTATCGACTTCGAAATCAAAAAAAGGAAGTGATCTTGTGAAGGTGACAAACGCTGCTGGGAGAATAGTTGAAACGACGATAGGGAGTACAACATTTAAGCCATTTGCAGGAGCACGGAAGTACGGGTTTGAATCAAAACTGACCACGTTGGAAAAAGCATTGAAGAACTGTCAATTGAAAAACGGAATGACCGTTTCATTTCACCATCAACTCCGCAACGGAGACTTCATAGTAAACCAGACGCTTGCTGCTATCAAAGAATTCAGGGTTAAAGATATTCGTCTTGCGCAGACCGCTTTATTTACGGTCCATCAACCCGTGATTGAGTATATCAAAGAAGGGGTGGTCACTCGTATTGAAGGGAGTTTAAACGATACGGTAGGAGATTATGTCTCAAAGCATCCATTGAAAAGCCCGGTGATTCTCCGCTCGCATGGGGGGAGATGGGGAGCGGTGAAAACAGGGGAGCTTGCTGTTGATATTGCGATTATTGCTGCATCAGCGTCTGACGAACGAGGGAATTGTACAGGTGTCCTTGGGGATAGCGCGTTTGGTCCTATTTCCTATTCACAAATTGATGCGATGAAGGCACAACATGTGATTGTTGTCACTGATACTATCGTTGAATATCCGTGCAAACCGCAGGAAATCCAGGAACGATATGTGGATTATGTTGCTCAGGTGGATCGGATCGGTGATCCGAAACAAATCATATCAGGATCGTTGAAAATCACCGATGACTCTGAGAAACTGAGTATCGCCCGGCAATGTGTTGACTTAATGGATGCCGCAGGTTTGATTAAAGACGGGATGGTATTCCAGTCTGGTTCTGGGGGTATCTCTCTTGCTGCGGTGAAGTACCTTGGGGAGAGACTTGAGGAAAAAAATGTTGTTGCATCCTGTGCTACAGGTGGGTTAACGAAATTCATCATCGATATCTATAAGGCTGGTCGTGTGAAGCAGATGTATTACTCCCAGGTGTTTGACACTGAATCAATCAGCTTCATCCAAAATGACCCTGGTCTCCCTGCGGATATCGGTCATTACGCGGACCCAACATCAAAGGGGAGGACTGCAGATAGCCTTGATACTGTGGTTCTTGGTGCAACCGAGATCGATGTTCATTACAACGTCAACGTCAACACCCATAGTGATGGCCGCTTGCTTCATGGGATCGGTGGTCATCAAGACACCGCTGCTGGCGCTAGCCTAACGATTATTACTACCCCCATCTTTAGAAAAACAAACCCGATCGTTCGAGAGAACGTCACCACCATCACAACACCTGGTTCCGTGATTGATGCGGTTGTGACAAACAGAGGAATCGCGATAAACCCGATAAGAAAAGACCTCATTAAAATGATCAAAGGAACAATCGATATTGTCCCTATTGAGACGCTGAAGACGATGGCGTACGATGCAACCGGTTTACCACAGATGCCCCATCTCGGTGATGAAATCATTGGGATTATCAAATGGTTCGACGGAACCGTTTTAGACATGGTACGAGTAGTAAAAGAGGAGAAACCATGAAATGGAAAACCTCGATTTCTAAAATAGAGCCAAATCATATTGTGACCAAAGGATACCGACAGGAAGATCTCATTGGAAACGTCCCCTATGCATCTGTGGTGTATCTCTTACTAAGAGGAACATTACCATCTCAGGAATATGGGAAAATGATGGATGCAATTCTTACATCATGTATCGATCATGGGATAACACCTCCTTCATCTATCGCATCACGAACCGTTGCGTCAGGGGGCGTACCATTACCTACAGCGGTTGCTGCAGGGATCCTCTCAATCGGTGACGCGCATGGTGGCGCGATAGAAAAAGGAGCAAAATTCCTCCAAGAAGGCGTACTTCGAATGAAAAAGGAAGGAAATCCTGTTGATACGATTTCAGTAACTCTGGTAAAAGAGGCTAATGAACAGAAGAAGCGAATCCCAGGGTTTGGTCATCGCATCCATACCGCTGACCCGCGCACAAAACGGTTATTTGAACTGGCAAAAGAACTCAGCATCGCTGGGGACCATGTATCCCTTTCTATGGCAATCGAGACTGCGTTAGAAAAATCTCAGGGAAAAAAACTTCCAATTAATGTAGATGGTGCAATCGCGGCAATTATTTCTGATATGGGTTTTGACTGGCGTCTTGGGAAAGCGTTTTTTCTTCTCGGACGGGTCGCTGGGTTAACCGCGCATGTTTACGAAGAGCAGACCCAGGAAAAACCGATGCGTGAGATGTTTACGATAGATTATGAGTACACAGGCCCAGAAGAACAAGACTTACCGTAGCAGTAAGTATAAGGGATAAGGAACAAATATTAAAACATCCTTAGGTTATCTGGTTTTGGCATCATGAATATTTTACTTGTATTTCCACGAATTGAACATGGGGCGACAACCTATTCTGATAAAGGTTCATGGAGCTCGATTCTGTTTGGGTATCCGATTATCACCTTACCACATCTTGCAGGTATTACGCCTCGACAGCATTCCGTAAGAATTGTAAATGAAAATTATGAAGACATTGATTTTGATGAACCTGCGGATCTGGTAGGAATCACAAGTTATACGATGACTGCACCTCATGTCTATGAGCTTGCTGATGAGTTTCGGAGAAGAGGACGAAAAGTCGTGCTTGGCGGGTATCACCCAACCGCGATGCCACAAGAAGCAAAACAACATGCAGATAGTATCGTTCTTGGGGAAGCGGAAGCAACATGGCCTGAACTTATTCGCGATTGTGAGAAAGGTGCTTTAAAACAATTTTATGGGCCGAGCCCTGATTTTGACATGGCAGCAATTCCCCCTATCAGACGTGACCTCATTCGTCAGAACCCCTTGCTCGGTGCTGTTCAGTCTACGAGAGGATGCCCAAATCAATGCGAGTTTTGTGCTATCGCTAGTTTCTGCAAGCATGGTGTGAAACAACGCCCTATTAAGAATGTAGTTGAAGAAATCAAGCAGATGCCAAATCGCATCTATGTTATTCATGACCCAAGTCTCACCGTAAACCCACAGTATTCACGAGAGCTTTTTAAGGAGCTTATCAAACAAAAAATCCATAAAGAATGGGTCGCGAACGGGAACTCCAATGTGCTTGGGAAGATTGATGATGAGTTTCTTGATCTTGCAAAAAAATCAGGCTGTGTTGAATGGTTTGTTGGCTTTGAGTCTGTCAGTCAGGCATCGTTAAACGGAATTAAAAAAACAGTCAATAAAGTTGAAGATTTTAAAAAATTAATCAAACGACTACATAAACATGGGATGGCAGTGCAAGGTGGTATTATCTTTGGTTTTGATCAGGATACACTTGATATCTTTGATACCACATTGGAGAAAATGTATGAATGGGAGTTAGACGCAGTGGAAATCAATATTTTGACCCCCTACCCAGGAACCCCCTTGTTTGATCGACTGGAATGTGAAGGAAGAATCATGAGCAGAGATTGGACGCGCTATAATCAAGTCGATGTGGTGTTTAAACCAAAAAATATGACAGAAAAGGAACTTTTTGAAGGAACACAAAAGGTCGCAAAAAGATTTTATACCATGCCAAATGTCATCTATCGAGTACTTCGGACATTTGCTATTGTCAGGAATGCATCAGCGGTTCTTCCGGCATTTACGAATTATAC